>SLMC01000043.1 GCA_007133745.1 Kiritimatiellia bacterium | reverse complement strand
TGGACGGAAATTCATCATGCCGGCCCGCTGGCCAAAACAGTGACCGCCTTGGAAGACAAGGGGTTCACTGCGGAGCACTACCGGGGCAACGGCGAACCGCTTTGCCTCCTGAAAGACTCCGATGGCGGCGAACGAGCTGTCCAAACTTTGCCCGAACTGCTCGACGCCGTCCGCGAGATCGGCCGCAAAGGCATGTCGATTCAGCGCTACAAGGGCCTGGGCGAAATGAATCCCGACCAGCTTTACGACACGACAATGGACCCGATCCGCCGCAAACTTCTGAAAGTGGTTCTGGAAGACGCGATCACCGCTGACCAGATATTCAACACGCTGATGGGCAGCGAAGTCGAGCCGCGCCGCCAATTCATCGAAGCCAACGCTCTGAACGTAAGAAACCTGGACATCTGATCTCATGGACGACCCTACCGATACCCCGCAACCCGACGCCAAACTGGCCCCGATCAACATCGAAGAGGAGATGCGCTCCTCGTATATCGACTATTCCATGAGCGTCATTGTCGGGCGCGCCCTGCCCGACGCCCGCGACGGACTCAAGCCCGTGCACCGGCGCGTGCTCTACGCCATGCGCGATCTGGGCAATACCCACAGCAAGCCGTACAAGAAATCCGCTCGCGTCGTGGGCGATGTCATCGGCAAATACCATCCGCACGGCGACACCGCCGTGTACGATACCATCGTGCGCATGGCCCAGGATTTTTCGCTGCGCTACCCGCTGGTGGACGGACAGGGAAACTTCGGATCCATCGACGGCGACCCGCCGGCCGCCATGCGCTACACCGAGGTGCGCATGGATCGGCTGGCCGAGGAAATGCTCGCCGATCTCGAAAAGGAAACCGTCAATTTCGGGCCCAACTACGACGAATCGCTCACCCAGCCGCTGGTGCTCCCGTCCAAATTCCCCAACCTGCTGCTCAACGGCTCGACCGGCATCGCCGTGGGCATGGCCACCAATATTCCGCCCCACAACATGAACGAGCTCGTGGACGCCATTGTCATGCTCATCGATAATCCCGACGCGACCATCGACGATCTGCTGCTTCATGTGAAAGGACCCGACTTCCCCACGGGCGGCACCATTTGCGGCACAGCCCCCATCCTATCCATGTACCGAACCGGCCGGGGCCAGATGACCGTACGAGGTCGCGCCACCATCGAGGAAACCCCGCAGGGCAAGCAACGCATCATCGTCACCGAAATCCCGTTCGCGGTCAACAAGGTCAACCTCATCGAAACCATCGCCAGGCTTGTTCAGCACAAAACGTTGGACGGCGTCTCGGATCTGCGCGACGAATCCAACAGCGAAGGCATTCGCATCGTGATCGAACTCAAACGCGGCTCGATCCCCAAAGTCGTCCTCAGCAACCTCTACAAGCATACCCAGCTTCAAACGACGTTCGGCGCCATTCTGCTGGCGATCGACGACGGCAAGCCGCGCGTCATGAACCTGAAAGAACTCATCGGCTGCTTCACGCGGCACCGTTTCGAGGTCGTTACGCGGCGAACCGAGTTCGACCTGCGCAAGGCCGAAGCGCGCGCCCACATTCTCGAAGGCCTCAAAATCGCGCTCGATCATCTGGACGAAATCGTCAAGACCATCCGGGCCGCCCGCAACCGCGACGAAGCCAAAGCCCGATTGATGGACCGCTTTTCACTAAGCGAAAAACAGACAACGGCCATTCTCGATATGCGCCTCTATCAGCTCACCGGGCTGGAACGCGACAAGGTCGAAAACGAATATATGGAAGTCATCAAGCACATTTCCTTCCTGAAAGACCTGCTCTCCAGCGACAGCAAGATTTACGGCGTCATCAAGGACGAACTGCTCGACATCAAAAAACGCTTCGGCGACGAACGGCGCACCGACATCGCTCCGTCCGACGGCGAAGTCAACATCGAGGACCTCGTCGCCGACCGGCCCTGCATCATCACGGTCAGTCATGCCGGCTACATCAAGCGCGTACCCATGGACACTTACAAGGCGCAGCGGCGCGGCGGCAAAGGCGTCGCGGGCATGGCCACCCGCGAAGAGGATTTCGTGGAACACCTGTTCATCGCCCATACCCACGACTACATCCTGTTCTTCACCTCGTGCGGACGCGTGCACTGGGAAAAGGTCTACGAAATCCCCGAAGCCGGCCGCACCGCGCGCGGCAAGGCGATCGTCAATCTGCTCGACATGAGCGGAGAAGAGAAAATCGCCGCCATGATTCGCGTCCGTGAATTCCCGGAAACCCGCCATTTGGTCATGGCCACGGCCAAGGGCATTGTCAAGAAAACCAACCTGTCCGCCTTCCGGTATCCGCGCAACGGCGGCATCATCGCCATCAACATCGATCCCGACGACACGCTGATCGGCGTCCGGCTCACCGAGGGATCCGACGACATCATGCTGGCGACCCGGCGCGGCATGAGCATCCGCTTCCACGAACGGGCCTTGCGCGATCAGGGCCGCGCCACACGCGGCGTCAAAGGCATTACGCTCGGCAAGGACGACATCGTCGAAACCATCGAGGTGGTCAACCCCGAGGCCACCTTCCTGACCTGCACCGAAAACGGATACGGCAAACGTACCGTGTTCGACGAGTATCGCGTTCAGTCGCGAGGCGGACGCGGCGTCATGACCATTCGCACCTCCGAACGCAACGGACCGGTCGTCGGCGCGCACGCCGTTCTCGAAACCGACGCCCTCATGCTGATCACCGCCAACGGCAAGACGATCCGGCAATCGGTGGCCGATCTGCGCGTTATCGGACGCGCCACCCAGGGCGTGCGCCTGATCAACCTCGATCCGGGCGACAAGCTCGTAGCCGCCACCACCGTCGAACCCGAAAACGATGCAGCGCCCGATCCCGACGCCTTAAGCGAAAACGAAACGCCCCCGGACACCACCCGACCGCCCGCCAATGACGAACATTCCGAAAACGAAACGGAGTAAACTATGTCCATTCTCAAGGAATTGCTTGAAAACGCGGTCTCCCGCAAAGCCTCCGACGTGCACATCAAAGCCAACCAGGAGCCGTTTTTCCGCATTCACGGCAATCTGACGGAAAGCGGATTCGAACAGCTTTCGCCGGAATACCTGGACACGATCATCGCCGATATCCTTCCCCCCTATCTCGTGGACAGCTTCACGCAAACCCATGAAGCGGACTTCTCCATGGTCGAAGAGGCGGTCGGACGCTTTCGCGTCAACATTTTCATGTCGAAAGGCGTACCCGCCATCGCCATGCGGCTGGTGAACGCCGACATTCCAACCTTCGAGGAATTGCGACTGCCGCCCCAACTCGAAAAACTGGCGCATGTGCATCGCGGCATCATCCTGCTGTCCGGGACAACCGGCAGCGGCAAATCCACCACCCTGGCCGCCATTCTCGGTGAAATCAACCGGACGCAACGGCGTCGCATCATCACGGTGGAGGACCCCATCGAATACACGTTCGTGGACGATCAGTCGGTCATCTCGCAACGCGAAGTCGGGCTGGACACCCTGTCCTTCGAAGACGCGCTGAAGCGCCTGATGCGACAGGATCCCGATGTCATTCTCATCGGCGAAATGCGCGACAAGCAAAGCATCATGATTTCGCTGCTGGCCGCCGAAACCGGACATCTGGTGCTCTCCACCCTCCACGCGGGTACCGCCGACCTTGCCATTCCCCGCATGCTGGACGTCTTTCCGTCCGAAGATCACGACCAAATCCGGCTCTCCATCGCC
This sequence comes from Kiritimatiellia bacterium, assembly GCA_007133745.1. GTDB lineage: Bacteria > Verrucomicrobiota > Kiritimatiellia > UBA8416 > SLMC01 > SLMC01. The sequence goes on along the minus strand of SLMC01000043.1, from coordinate 4,093 downwards.
GCCAACCTCCATGCGATCGTCTGCCAACGGCTTATCCCCGATACGAAGGGCACGGCCATTCCCGCCGTCGAAATTATGATCAACACCTCGACCGTCCGCAAGCTGCTGGAAAAAAACAAACTCGACATTCTCGCCGCCGCCATCGAAACCGGTCGGGACGACGGCATGCAAACTTTCAACCAGTCCATCTACGACCACATCAAAAGCGGCGCCGTCTCCGAAGAGGAAGGCATGCGCTTCGCGACCAACCCTGAATCGCTGCGCATGAATCTGCAAGGCATCTTCCTCGACGAAGGCAAGCGCATCCTGGCCACTTAGCCTAAAAAGAGCAGTGGCCAGTGATCGGTGATCAGTAATCAGTTCAATACGACAGAAAGGGACGCTGAACTGCCGAATCTAGGCTTAGGCGAACCATGGACCGCTTTGACGGCAAAGCCATCTTGATTACCGGCTCCACCCGCGGCATTGGACGCGCCATCGCCCGCCATCTGCTGGAACGCGGCGCCGTCGTCGGCATCCATGGCCGAGACGAATCCGTCGTCCGCGCCCTCTGCTCCGAACTCGCAGGAAACGCCGACAACGCCATTCCCATCGCGGCGGATTTCAGCGATCCCCTCCAGGCCATTCGGGCGACGGAAACCTTTACGACTCGCGCCGGTAGAATCGACGGCCTGGTCAACAACGCCGGCGGCGGCAAGGCGCGCGCCTTCCGCGGCCTGACACTGGACGGATGGCGCCGAACATTCGCGCTCAATGTCGAAGCCGCCCTGCTCGCATCGCAAACCGTGTACGGCCCCATGCGCGCGCAACAAGGCGGCGCCATCGTCAATATCGCCTCTTTGGCCGCCCATGGACCCGGCCAATGGATGGGCGCCGATTACGCCGCCGCCAAGGCCGCGCTCGTCAGCCTGACGCAAAGCATGGCCTTCGAAGCCGCCCGGTTCGGCATTCGCGTCAACGCCCTGTCGCCCGGCATGATCGAAACCGACATGACCGCCACGCTGTCGCAGACCATGCGAACCGGACTGCCCATCCCGATGGGCAGGTTCGGACGCCCGGAAGAAATAGCCGAAGCCGCCGCCTTTCTGCTGTCCGACAACGCCGCCTATATCGTCGGTCAAACCCTGCATGTCAACGGCGGGTTGAGAATGTAAAGTCGAAAACCACGGGCAAGATGCCCGTGCCACGCTTGAGTGGCATGGGCGTCCCGCCCATGGAACAAGAACCGCGGGCATGATGCCCGAGCACGATATGTTCGGACCAAAAGAAGGTGGACATCCCACATTGAACGTCAGATGTCGCCCATGAGACGCTAAACGGGGCAGGAGGCAAAGACCGCATGAATAAGACGCGTAGAGTTGTTGTTACGGGCATGGGCCTTGTCGGCCCAACAGGCTCGGATGAAGATGTTTTCTGGACCAACATGCTGGCTGGCAAGACAGGGGTTCGCGCGATCGCCTCGCTGGATACGGCGGATTTCAAGACCGTCTGCGGCGCCGAAATCGACGATGCGGACCTGGCCGACGCATTGCCCCCGTTCATTCCCGCCAGCAGCGATCGCGTCACGGCCATGGCTTTGGCCGCCGCCTTTCAGGCTTTGACCCGGGCCGGACTTCGGGACGCCTGTGCCGCTCCGCCATTCCCGCCCTTGCCGATCCCCGCCATTGTCGGTACCGCCAACGGCCCTTCGCATGTCATTCAAGACAGTTACGAGAGCTTTTTCAAATCCGGCCCGCGCGGGCCGCGCCCCACGACCATACCGCGCAGCATGCTCAACGCGATCAGCGCGCAAATCTCCATGCAGTTCGCCCTGACCGGAGCCAACTACGCGGTCGTCTCCGCCTGCACGTCTTCGACCTCGGCCATCGGCACAGCCTTCCGCATGGTCCGGCACGGCTACGCCGACCAGGCGCTGTGCGGCGGCGCCGAATCGGCGTTTGTTCCATCCGCCTTCTCCGCATGGAACAATCTGGGCGTGATGTCGAAAAACCCCGATCCCGCCACGGCCTGCCGCCCGTTCGACTCGAAACGCGACGGATTCGTGCTGGGCGAAGGCGCCGCCATGCTCGTGCTGGAATCTCTGGACAGCGCGCAAGCGCGCGGCGCGCGCATCCGCGCGGAACTCTGCGGGTTCGGCGAATCGTCCGACGCCGGCCACATCACGCGCCCCGATCCGCAAGGCCAGGCGGTCGCGATCCGGGCCGCCCTCGCCGACGCCCAACTCGATCCGGGCGAGGTCGGCTACATCAACGCGCACGGAACAGCCACCAAAGCCAACGACGCCTGCGAAAGCCAATCCATCCGCCTAGCGCTGGGCGACGCGACCGACCGTCTGCTGGTCGCTTCAAGCAAATCGTTTTTCGGCCACCTGCTCGGCGCCGCCGGAGCCATGGAAAGCCTCGTTGCGATTCTGGCCCTGGAACAGGGCATGGTTCCGCCCAACCCCAACCTCGAAAACCACGACCCCGAATGCGCCATACCGCTCGTCGGTCGCGAAGCAACCCCGATCCAAACCGATGTCGCCCTGAAAAACAGCTTCGGGTTCGGCGGCTACAACGCCGTGCTCGCCTTCAGACGTTATCGCCCGTAAGGGGCCCGCGCAAAAATGAATTGCCATTTTGGACGCCCATGCCACGATATGAAAAAGCGCCCACCCATTTTTCTTCCGGCGCGCTCAAGAAGGCCGAACATGCTGTGCCTCAATGTTTTTGCTTCTCCTGAAACCTGAACACTGAAACCTGTTTCTCTGGGACAAGCATTTACTTAAGCTGATAACCCATCATCTGTACTGTGGAACGTACGGTGGACTTTCAGTCCGCCGACAGCGACCTGCACAACGCGCGGGCTAGATCGCGGCCGAATGCGCGCGCGGTCTCCTGATTGACTTCGCGACCGTTCGCATTGGCATAGGGAATTTCCAGTGGCGCGGCGAAACGCATGCCCGGCAAGGTCTCGGCCCAAGGCGAAAAGCCGCGCAGCCGCTCGGGCGGCCGGTACGGCTTGCCGTCCCATGTGAAAAAATCCTCCCCGTCGGATCGCCGATAAGCCAGTACGCCCGATTGCCCCTTTTCCAAAGCAGCGAAAAACGGAGCCATGCGCGCCCAGTTCTCCGGCGAACGGACTCGACAAGGAAACAGAACCGACTCGTGAAAATTTCCGCGCGGACCCGGACAATGGAGATCGAGCGCCACTGCGGGCCGACCGTCCAGCCAACCCTCCGTCCATACGCGCAACGCCGCCGGTTCCGGATACACCGTGTCCAGCCCGTAATCCTGCCCGTGATCGTGAGGCCGCCGATTCTTGCCCTGATCGCCGTCTTCCACGCCGTCCTTGTCCACGAACGGAACAGCCGCGAATTCGACATGACGCTGGAGCCAGCGCCCGTCCTCGGAATCGGACAACGTCTCGATCATGATGCCTTCCAACGCGTAATTCGCCATCATTTCACAGGCATGATGCCGACAGGTCAACAGCGCGCGAAACGCCGCGCCTCCATCAAGCCGCCCGAACCGAACCCGCTCGACCGCCCGGCCCTTGCGACTGGAACACAGCGTCTCGGCCGCAACCCGCTCGTCGTTGCGCAGGCCGGCCATGAACCGTTCCAAATCCGACTGCTGATAGGGCATGCCGAAACTGAACCGAACATCGCGATTTTCTCCAGGAAACGTATAGGCAAAGGTGTTCCCGTCAACAGCGTCCGCCCCAAGCCAGCGCCACGTCATGCCGCCGTCCAGGCTAACGCCCGGCCCGCGCACGCCAATCACACGGCGGTCGAACACGAATCGATAAACAGAGTCCGCCGCCGCTTGCATGCGAAAACACCAGTAAAACCAAACGCCTTCCGTATCGCGCAAATCCGGCTTGACCCGAATTGCGTTCCCCTCGACCGACTCGACCGCAATGTTTCCGCCGGGAAACCCGGCATCCGGCAGCGTTTTCATATCGCTCTCCTCTTAAGACGGGCTTGCGCCCGCAATTACAGATCATGATCGTGCGAACAACACACACCTCAGCCCATCTCTCGTCGCCCTTCTCGTCTTCCGCCTGCACACCGTAGGACGTACATTCGGACGGTCCCGGGCGCATCCTCTTC
>SLMC01000393.1 GCA_007133745.1 Kiritimatiellia bacterium | reverse complement strand
TACGCGAAAAATGTTCTCCCGATCCCGTCGGACTCAACAGGGACATACCTGTTATCGTACGCCTGGAGTCGGCCGTCCTCGGCCGTTTTTTTCTACCGGCGGGGGACCGCCGGCTCCAGCCCAGGCTGCCCGATAACAGGGGTGGCCCCTACTCATTCAACCCGAGCATCTTGCGGAGCATGTGGAAGGGGTGGACGAGGTAAAGCCACGGAAGCCACAGACGTTTTTGTCTGCCGTGGTACTTGAGGAGTCGGCTTGGCGACGGAGCGAGAATCCGCCACACGAGAAACAAGCGGATCGGCCGGATAAAGAGCATGGGATTGACGCGCATGGAGCGCGCCAGCAGCGCCTGGCCGGCGGCGCTTTGCAGGCCGCGATCCAGTATCCCCTTGCGTCGCGCCGACTTCGCTTTCCCGGCCACTATGGACGACGCGTTCCGCATCGAGTCCGTTTCGAGCGAACTGCCGCCAAGCCGTTCCATGGCGTATTCAGCCTGGGATTCCGGCTGAAGCGCCTTGATTACGCGCAGACAGTGCATCATATCGTCGAAGACGTTCCACCGTTCCATGCGTTCGGCGACGGCCGGCCAATCCAAAAGGGTTTTGTGCTTGCGCAGGAAGATCTCGATGTCCAGAAACCACAGCAAACGATTGCCGGCGGCCGGATCGCAAAACCATTCGGGGGCAAATCCGTTGCGCAGGCCGATGGCATTGAGGCTTCCGTGCTTGGCGACATGCAGGCAAAGATAGATAAGCTGATCCTCCGCGCAGAGGACGGTGAACCCGCCCTGCCGCGCCCGGAATTCCGTCAGGCGCCCGAAAAGTTCTTCCTCGCGGATCCGATAGAGATTGGCTCGATCCACCAGCGAGCGATGCAGTTCGACGGGCAGGCCGCCCGGCTTTTTCGACGTCAGCGCCGCGTGAAAATGCCAGCGCGGCATGGAAGGACGGCCTGCCCGCTTCCGGTCCCCTTCGTAACCGACTCTTTCCAGGGCCGAGACCGCGTCTTCAATACGTTCGGACGGTACCAGCAGGTCAATGTCCCCGTATTGGCGGGGGAACAGATCGCGGTAGAGCAGTTCGTACAGATAGGTGCCTTTGAGCACTGCAAACGGGATGCCGGCCGCTTTCATCTCGCGCGAAATATCGTTCAGCGCGTCCAGGGCATTCGTCTGATAGGTGGCCGCCCGCAGCTTGGCTTCCAGCGCGAGACGTTGTACGTCTTCCGGAGCTTCCGACGCGCGACAAAGAATCGGCAACAGTCCGTGGATTTCCAGAGTCTGCACGGCACGATTCCAGTCTCGCACGGAAACCCAAGGGCGCTGTTCTTCGGTTTCCGACACGATCGCGCGGAAGCAGGCCAACGCGAACGCGTTTTGCTCGCCGCAGGAATCCGTCTTCAAGCCTTTGCCGGGCAACCGATTCATTTTTCATCCTTCATGGGCCTTCACCGGTAGTGCTGAGCCTGCATTTCGAACAGCCGGGCATAGGCGCCGCCCGCGGCGACCAGCTCTTCGTGGGAGCCGCCTTCGATTATACGACCATGCTCCAGCACGTAAATGCGGTCGGCCATGCGGACGGTGGAAAAGCGGTGACTGATCAGGATGGCGGTCCGCCCGGCCACCAGTTGGCGAAAACTCTGGAAGACCTCGTATTCCGCCAGGGCATCCATGGAACTGGTCGGTTCGTCGAGCACCAGCATCTGCGCGTCGCGCAAAAAGGCGCGGGCCAGCGCCACTTTTTGCCATTCTCCCGTGCTCAGCTCCTCCCCGTCCGCAAACCACTTTCCCAATGTCGTGTCGTAATTCCGGGGCAGGCGGCGGATGACTTCGTCGGCTCCCGCGCGGCGAGCTGCCGCGATGATTCGTTCACGGTCGGGCGGAAGCGCGGCGTTTCCCAGCCAGATGTTCTCTTCGGCCGAGAGATGGTAGCGGGCATAATCCTGAAAAAGAATGGCGATTTCGCGCCGCAGCGCCTTGGTTTCGAACTGGCGCAGATCTATGCCGTCGAGGGCGATTGTCCCGCCGGTGGGGTCGTACAACCGACACAGCAGCTTGACCAGCGTCGTCTTGCCGGAGCCGTTCGCGCCCACCAGGGCAATCACCTCGCCCGGGCGAATGGCGAGGGACACGTCTTCCAGAACCCTTCGCGTGCCTTCGGGATACTGGAAGCTGACGCGGTCGAGCACGATGCCGTGCCGCATCGGCCGGGGCACGGTTCGGGCCGGAACCGGTTCGACGACCGTACGCTTCAGGTCAAGAAACTCGTAAAGATGGGTGAGAAACATCCGGTCTTCCGCCAGTCTTGCCAAACTGCCTAGAATTCCCTGCAAAGCCCCCTGAACACGCTGGAAGGCCTGGGCATACATGGCTAGATCGCCCAGCGTGATCTTTCCTTCCAGCGCCTGATACGCCAGATAGGCATACAACCCGTAGAGGGAAGCGAGGGCGCCCATCTGCGCTACGGCCTGGGCGACGGATTGTCTGCGCGTAAGGGCCATTCTTCCCTCGCGGAGCTTTCGGCGGACCTCGCGAAACCGGCGCATGAACAAGGCGCCGAGGTCGAACAAGCGGATTTCCTTGGCATGGCTGCTGTGAGTCAGGATTACATTGAAGTATGCGGCTTGCCGTTCAGCGGGGGACTGTTCCCGTTGCCAGCGATATGTCTGGCGGGAAGATCGCAATTGGACGGCCGTGCCGGCCAGGACGGCTGCGAAGAGAATGACCGCGACGATCCAATGGAAGGACAAGAGCAGAGCCCCGATCGCCAGCAGCGAGATGCCGTTCTGACCGATCTGGGCCAACCCGTTCACGATGCGGAGCGGCCGCGTGGGCCCCTCGCGCTGGGCGCGATGCAGCGTGTCGTAATAGCGGGCGCTCTCGTAATATTCCAGATCGACCTCCACCGATTTGGCGAGGAGGACATCGTTCATGTGATCCGTGACGAGGAACGACTGCCATTCCCCGACCCATCCGGCGATCAGGCGGATCGCGGCGGTTACCAAGGCCACGGCGCCCATCAGGGCGCCGATCCACAGCACGTGCTGGAAGGCGGCCCATTTGTCGGCCGCCGAAATCCCGGCGGTTATGGCGTCCACCATCAGTTTCATGAGGTACAATGGAAGCAGCGGCAATATCCCCTGAATCACCAGCAAGAACCCGTTGAGGAGAGTCCACCCTCTGGCGCTCTGCCAGACGAAGCGCACGGCGCGGCCTAAGCGCAAGGTGCGCCCTATCTTCCGCCAACCCGGTTCCATCGGTTCCGTCTTCATGGCGGGTCGCTCTCCAGCGCCTGTTCGATGTCTTTCCAGAAGGCGCCGGTCAGGCTGACATGAAGCACATGCGCGGGGACGGCCCGGGCCAGCGCGCACAGGTTGTTGAACTGTTCCAGATGCAGGGCGCGCACTTCGTCCTTGAACAGGCCCGGTGTCATGAACATGGAGGTCTGCCCCGCGCACTCCACGAGCAGGCTGACCGCCTGTCCGTCGCCTATGCGTTCCGCACTGTCTTCGGCCGCCCGGGAAAGGATGAAGATGCCCTTGAGCGGCACGGCACGTTGCACGTCCCACGTGCCGCCCGGCCCGCCCTTCTTAAACCGGCTCCAGGTTGGCCAGGGGTGGGCCCAATAGCGCCCTTGCGGATCGCTCACGACCAGCGTAGTGTCGTCGCACAACGAGAGCCAGGGGCCGGAAGCCGGTTGCTGGCCGTGGTCTTGCCCGTGCCGCCCGGCGCCGCCAGGATCACCCCCGTGCCATCCCGCGCTGCGAGCGCGCCGTGCAGGAGAACCCCGCCGCCGGCCTGCGCCTCGCGCGCAAAAACAAGCGCGAGTCGCACATAATGCAAGTGCGGGCCGCCCATGTGCTCATAGGGGGGCAGACTGCACGCCACGACGCCGCCATTCTCCGACGCCAACGGAACGTAACATTCCGCCCCGCTCGGGCGCGCATCGAACTGGACGAGAAGCCGGCGCTGTCGGCCGTTAAGATGGGGTTCGGCGGCAGCGCCGGTCGTCCGGTGCAACCGCATCGCGCAGCCCAGTTGCGAAACGATGGAAGCGGCCACGTCGTCACCGGCGGCGATCTCCCATCGGCATCCATCCTTCAGTGCGAGGGTATGCAATGCGTCCTTCGTCGGCGGACGATGCATGACGTGTTGCCGCTTCGCGGGAATGTTTAGCTTCGGTCGGTTTCCGTGCTGCTGCCCGGGAAGAGCGTTTACGTCCACAAACATGTGAAAGGGCCGTTGGATCTGCCATTGATTCCGGCACTCGTCGTATTGCCCAATGAGACGCCGGCCCAGCAGAAGCTGAAATTGATCCCGGCCTTTGGCGTGGAAGACAACGACGCGCGGCCGCAAGTGGGCCGGCAACAACCGTGTGGCCCACCCCCGGCGAGACAGGGCCTGGTACAAAGGGCGCAGCAAGGGATATATGCCGCGGCAAAGGCCGATGCCACCGCGAAGAACCCGGCTGGTCAACCGCCCGCGTCGCCCACCTGCGATCAGCCGCCGTCTGGGACCGCGCCGCGCGGCCACCACCCGACCTTGAATGTGTTCGTGCCGCAATCGCCACGCATCCTCCCGGACGTTATTGTCGCCACGCGTAAACAGCCCTTCGGGCGTCACGCGGACCACGCGGTGCACAACGGGCTGATCCGCCGTCGGAGGAAGAAAAAAAATTACATCGCCCGCGCGCACCGGCCGGGCGCCATAGGGCTCGATTTCAATCACTTCCGGCTCGCGCAGCGTCGGATTCATGCTGGAACCAACATAGGCGGCGAAGAACATGGCCTCGGAACCTTTCCCGTTACGATTCCGCAGCGGCAGATTCCATCGCGCCGTTTCGTGATGAACCAGGCCCCCCGACGAGACGTGACGCGGGGAAAAGCCCCTTGTTTTCCGCCTGTTCGCAGAACCAGTTGGGCGCCAGCAAGCTGCCTTTGCGGTAGTAATTCTGGGCCACGCACTGCCCCAGGCAGCCCTCCTTCATCAGGCACCGGCCGCAGACCCCTTCCAGTCGCGAGGGCAATCCCTCCCGCAGCGATTTCAGAATCGCATTATCCCGCCAAACCGCCTCCATGCGGTCCTTGCCGACCTCGCCGAAGATCAGTTCCGGCACCTGCTGGCCGATTCCGCACAGGGCATAATGTCCGTCGGCGATGACACCCAGAACATTGAATATCCCGCAAGAACCACACCCATCCCCCCGCGCGATGCCTCCGAGGGATCGAAAGGCCCGAGGGTAATCGATGAGCGCCTTGATCTTGGCCTTGGGCGCCAGATCTTCTTCCACATGCCGTCCCAACGCAATCAGTTCGGCGATCGTCAAGGTCTCGTTGGTTTCATGCAGATCCTCTCCGCGGGCGGTGGGCTGAACCATGTTGAACTTGATCGATTGGGCGCCAAGTTCTTCAACCATTCTCACCATGGCCTCGACCTGGCCGACATTGTGACGCATCAGCGTGCAAATGACCTGCGGGCGGGTATCGGTGGCCACGAGGTTGCGCACAGCCTGTTGCGCCGCGTCAAACGACCCCGGCACGCCGCGCACCCACTCATGGGTCGCCGCATCCTTTCCGTCGATACTTACGGCGACAAATCGGTTGGGAGATTTGGCGATTTCCGCCGCGATTTCCGGCGTGCAGAGCAGACCGTTGGTCTCGATCGTCAACCTCAACTCCGCACGCCGGACGATCTCCAGCAAGCGGGTGAAGCGGGGATGCAGCATCGGCTCGCCCCCGGTGAGTTTGACACAATACAGACCTAGCGGCTTGGCTTCGCGGATAGCCGTCTCGAACAACTCGACGGGCAACATGGGATAGCGGTTGCCCGCTGGGTCGAACCGGGGCCCCATCCAGCAATGGCGGCAGGCCAGGTTACAACCTTCGGTTAAATAGAAATACAGAGTTCCCAGCGCAGGCATTTGATTCGCTCCCGTCGTCTGCGCGTTCAGGGCGCTTGGCCGGCTCATGGTATCGTACCCCCCTCCTCGAGAAATCGCCGCAAACACGCATCCGGGCTGGGATGGTCCACCTGGCCGACGATGGAATAGGCCAGCCCGGGACAACTGCCGGTGCAATAGGGCATATAGGGACAATCGGCGCAGAACGCGAACCCGGCCAGCGGGATGGCATGCCGGTTGCGGAGTTGCTTCAGCGCCGGGCTGTTGTGCCATACGTCGGCCAGGGAATCCTGGTTGATGCGTCCCAGCGCGATATGGTTTAACATGTTGCAGGGAACGATGGTTCCATCGGCGCGCACGGAGATTTTGCTGCTCGGGCAGCCGCAAGCCGTGAGTCGGCCTCCGTTGTGAAAGGCTGGCTGGTCGTGTGCCCGCGCCTCCTCCATCCGGCGCCATGCGCGCCCTTCGGATAACGGGCCGGCGCTGGCCGAGATGCGGTTAGGGTACTTCTCTGCCAGGCGCAGCAGGGTCGCCATGGCCTCCTGGCGTTCCGCGATGTTCAGCAGCAGATCGTCCGCGTTCACGCAGCAGGCGCCCAGGTATCCTGCCGAGTTGGTGCCAAACCGCGGCAGGCCCAGCTCGTCCAGAAGAAAACGAGCGATGTTCTCCAAATCATGCATGTTGTTCCGGTGAATCGTGGCCCGCACGGTGGCGCTGATCCTGTGGCGCTGCAAGGTGCGGATACCGCGGACCGCGCCTTCAAACGAGCCCGGCCCGCGACAGGAGTCGTGCACCTCCGCGCACGAACCGTCCACCGACACCTGGACATACTCGCAACGACCCGTGTCGGCAATGAACGCGGCGATTTCATCGTCAATCAATACGCCGTTGGACAGGAAAGAAAAGCGCATCCGGTTGCGGACGATGCCCTCGATCAGTTCGCGCAAGTCCTCCCGGATAAACGGTTCTCCGCCTGCAAGGGTGAGCTTCATCACCCCGAGCGAACCCAGTTCATCGAAGAACTTAAGCCACTCGCCCGCGGGAAGGTCCCGGTATTCTACCGCCGGATTGTTGAAGAAGTAGCAGTACCGGCAGCGCAGATTGCAGCGGGCGGTGATCTCAAGATCCAGGTCGCGCGGGGAGCGCATGACCCGTGATGCCGCAGGCGCCATGCTGTTCTTCAGTTCCTCAGGCATTCGCCGCCTTTCGGTCCGCTTCCAGCCCCACAAACCCCTTTTCTGCCAACGTGTTGACAAAAGAGGCGATCTCCTCGAAGGCGGCGTCCGGCGTGTCGGTGAAGCTGGCCTTGATTTCCGATACGATATCCCCGAGGCTGCGCCTGCCGTCCATTCGTTTCCATACGGCGACGCCGACGGGATTCGTTCCCACGGCATCGGCCGTATCGGGATTGAAGAGTACGGCCCAGTCGTCGAATTCCTCCCGGAGCACAACGATGGGATTGGCAATCGGCTTGTCCGAGTTATTCATACCTCATTCCTCCGTATTAGTCAGGTAAAGACTCCATGGTTCACAGCCGGGTGTTAGATTGGCGCCAGCTCCGCGATAGACAGGCCCGCCACGGGGAAACCGCAAGGCGCCGAATGACGCGCCGCTGCACGCTGTGCAATTCGTCATCGACCGCTGTGCGCAATCAGCCGGCTGAGCCCCCGTTCACGCAGGGCCCTCCTGCTACTCCAACGACCCCGTGTACGGCCCTTCCCCGGCCTCGCAGTAGTCGCCCGCGGTGTTGCCATAGGTGCAATAGGAGGCTGCAAGCCGGGTTGCGCACGTCCCCGCCGAGCAATAGTTAACGGGACTATAGCCTGTGTCATAGCATCCTGTCTCCGCGTACGGACCCGACCGACCGTTGCCGCCGGCGCATTCGCCGCCGTCATTGCATTCGCCACCTGTTGCCGTGAAGCCGGATTCCGTGCAGTAGCCGCCTGCCACGGTGCCGGCGGTGCAGTAGTCCCCCGCGCACTCGCCTGCGGAGCAAAATGATGCACCGGTATTGGTTGCG
>SLMC01000079.1 GCA_007133745.1 Kiritimatiellia bacterium | reverse complement strand
TTCCCGTCGTTTTCAAAGAAGTAGCTGCCACGCTCGGCCACAAGGCCGCCCAGTTCCGACCGATAGGAATAATCGATGCCCAATTGCCCGGTCATGGCGAAATGCGCCGCCTCGGCCCGCGAAGTATAAGGGTCCGCCGGATAAAGAAAACGAGGCAGCAGGGCGAAATACAGCAATCCGATCCCTGCCGTGACCGCCATCAGAGGCCTGTTGATTTTAGCGGACCAACCCCTCATGCCAAACCCTGTCTCCTTGGGTATGCAAGCGTTGGGTATGCAAGCGTTTCGCGGCCGGACGCGTGCACGGACGCCCATGTCGCTTCATTTGTCCCCGTCGCTTCATTTGTCCCCATTGAATCGTCGCGGGGAAGTTGCCAAAACCGGACGGGTATGTCAACCGTCGATTTAATCTCGGGCGCCGGATCGGGCAACGGCCGACTCGTTTCGCGCGGCGATCACCGAAGAAACATCTGGCCTGTTTATGGCGACCGTTTATGGTTGTCAAAGATAACGCGCTTTGCTATAGAGCCTTTTCTTTTTCTCGCGGAAACGGAGTCGGATGTCTTGATATGTATCTCAAATCCTTGGAAATTGTCGGTTTCAAAAGTTTCGCTGATAAAACCCGGCTGGAATTCGAGCCGGGTTTGACCGCGATTGTCGGCCCCAACGGCTGCGGCAAAAGCAACGTGTCCGACGCGGTGCGCTGGGTGATCGGCGAGCAAAGCGCCAAGGCGCTGCGCGGCGCCAAGATGGAAGACTGCATCTTCAACGGCACGGACGATCGCAAGCCGCTCGGCATGGCCGAAGTGAGCCTGACGCTCGGCGAGTGCGACGGGCTGTCGGACATGGATTTCCACGAAATCACCGTGACCCGCCGAGTCTTCCGCTCCGGCGAAGGCCAATATTTCCTGAACAAGGCGCCCTGCCGCCTCAAGGACATTCAGCGCATGTTCATGGACACCGGACTTGGCTCGGCGTCCTATTCGCTTATGGAACAAGGCCGGATCGACCAGGTTCTGAGCTCGCGGCCGGAAGACCGGCGCGCCATTTTCGAGCAGGCCAGCGGTATCACGAAATTCAAGACGGACAAGCAGGAAGCCATCCGCAAACTGGAACATACCGAAGCCAATCTGATCCGCCTGGCCGATGTCATCCGCGAAGTGAAACGCCAAATCGGCTCGCTGCAGCGCCAGGCGGGCAAGGCGCGCCGCTACAAGGACATCAGAACCCGTTTGCGGAGTCTGGACATCGTGGCGGCTCGCGACCGTCTCAACACGCTGGACCAGGACATGAGCACGCTCGAGGCAACCCTGACCGCCGCGCGCGCCGACATTCAAAAGGCGACCGCCGAGGTCGCGGAAGCGGAAACGGAAACGACGAGGCTACGCACTGTTCTGGCGCAAACCGAACGGAAAGCCGCCGCCGCGCTGGAGGCCGGGCAGCATGCCCGCCAAAAGCTCGAACATACGCGCGAAATGATTCAAGTCAACCGCGATCGCATTGCGGAATACCGCGTCTTCTCCGAACGCGACTCCCGCGAAATGCAAACGCTGACCGAACAGGCTGCCGAGAACCGGCGCTTGTCGGAGGACCTGACCGCTACGATCGAAGCGAAGGAGCGCGAACGGCTCGAAGCCGAGGCGAATCTGCGCGCCGCCTCGCGCGATCTGGAAGAGAACCGTGCCCGCACGGAGGAAATTCGCGCCGCCCTGCGCCATCTTCGCGACGATGCGCTGAAAGAGGAAAGCCTTGCCGCGCGACTGCGAAATCAGATCGTCGAAATGGAGGCGAGCGAGCGAGCGACTCTGATTCAACGGGAAAAACTGTTGGCCGAAAAGGCGCAGCTCGGCCGCGTAGCCGAAACTTACGAAAAGCGTCAAAACGCTATGAGCGGACAACTGGAGACCCTGCGAACACATGTTCTCGATCAGGATGTCCACTTGGAAAAAATCGAGAAGGAACGTACCGAACGCTTTGCGAACATGCAAAGCGCGCGGCAGCAGGAATCGCAGATGAAATCGGCGCAAGCCGCCAAATGGGCGCAAATCGAGTTTCTGAAGGAAGCCCAGGCGGCCGGACAGGGTTTCTCCCCGGGCGCCCGGCTCGTCCTGGACGAAACCAACCCGTTGAACATCGATCCTGCTCGCGTGCTCGGAGCGCTGGCCTCGATGATTCAAGCCCCCGACACCTATAGGATTCCGCTGCAGGCCGTGCTGAGGACCTGGACCGATGCCGTGCTCGTCGCCGACCGGGCCGCGGCGCTGGACCTGGTGAGCAAATTGCGCACACGCGACGACGGGGCCGCGCGTTTACTGGCGCTCGACGGCCCCGCGCCCATCGAACCCCCGCCCGGCCCGCCGCCCGGACGCCGCCTGCTCGATCATGTGACCGTCGCGGAGCATGCGCGGCCTCTTTTCGAACGCGTTCTGGGCGGAGTTTACATCATAGATACGCTCGACGAGCCGCCGACGCCCGTCCCGCCCCATGTCACGCTCGTAACGAACGACGGCGTAGTGGTGCGCGGCGACGGATCTTTCGAAGTGTGGAAAGCCGACCGGCAAACCGAGGATCCGCTGAGCCGCAAGCACGCATTGGATGCGGCCGGACAGGAGCACCGCAACCTCGAGGCCCGTATTCAAGCCTGCGTCGAGGCGCTCGAACAGACAAACGCGCAATGGACGGCCCTGGGGCAAGCGGCCGAAGAGGCTCGGCGAAGTCTAACGGAAAGCCAGCGCCTTTTGGCGCAGAAGGAAGGCGAGTGGCAGGTCGTCTCCGACGAAGCCCGCGAAGCCCGCGAACGCTTTCAAACCGTTTCCTGGGAACTGTCGAATCTGCCGGGCGGCCCAACCCGGGACGAAAATCCGGAAAAAGAGCGGATCGCCAAGGAAATCGACACCATTCAGACGCGCCGCGAAGCGCTGACCGCGACGCTTGCCGAACAAACCGAAGCGCTGCACGAATCGGAAAATGGCCAGTCGGACCTGCAACGCCGCGAAGCCGATCTGCGTGTTCGCTTCTCCGAAACAACCCAGCAACTGGACAGTCAGCGAACTCGCCACGACTATATGCGCACGCGCCTGGCGGAAATGGACGCCGCCCTGCTGGGAAGACAGGAGAACATCGTATCGCATCAAAAGGCCGTGCAGGAACTCGATGAACTGATCCGCAAAGCGGAAAGCCAAATCGCCGAACTGCAGGACAAGGACGCCCAAACGCATACCGAAGCCGATGCGCTCAAAGCCGATGGACGCCAACAAGCCGAAGAACTGGCCGCCATGGAACGGACTCTGGCCGCGCGCCGAGCGGCCTTGGACGAACTGAAAAGCAAAGATACCGACATCGAAGTGCATTTGGCCGAAAACAGGCTGCGCAGGCAAAACCTGACCGAACGCGTCACCGCCGCCTACGGGATCAGCCTGGACCAAATCCTGACGGAACCCGAACCCGAATGGGATGGCGACAAACCGGACATGGACATTCTGGAAACCGAAATCGCCGAATTGCGCACCAAACTGGACGCCATGGGACCGGTCAACCTGGTGGCCATCGAAGAGCTGCAGGAGCTCGAGGAACGTTACGCGTTTCTGACCGCGCAGGAAGAAGACTTGATCAAGGCCAAAGAGCATCTGCTGGAAATGATTCGCAAGATCAACCTGACCACATCGGAAATGTTCCGACGCACCTTCGACCAAATCAACGCCAATTTCGAAACCATGTTCAAGAAACTGTTCAATGGCGGAACAGCCAAACTGGTGCTGGTCAACGAGGAAGACATTCTGGAATGCGGCATCGAGATGATCGCCCGTCCGCCGGGCAAGCGCCTGCAAAACATCAGTTTGCTGTCGGGCGGCGAACGCACCCTGACGGCGGTCGCGCTGCTGTTCGCCATCTACATGTGCAAGCCCAGCCCCTTCTGCCTGCTCGACGAACTGGACGCGGCTCTGGACGAAGCGAACATCTCCCGGTTCGTCAAGATTCTCGAAGACTTTCTCAAACTGTCCCAGTTCATCGTCATCACGCACAACCGGCAAACCATTGCGGCGGCCAATACGCTGTACGGAGTCACCATGCCGCAAAAGGGCGTATCGAAACTCATGTCCATGAAATTCAAGGATTTCGAACGGAAAGCGACCCCCGCGCCATGAGCTACCCCTTATCCGAACCCGACGCCCTGGAATTGCTGGATGTGGCCACCGAAGCGGCCGTAGCGGCCGGAACCCATGCGCTGGACCATGTCTCGCGGCGCAACGAAATCGCGGCGCGCACGAAACACGACGTCAAGCTTCGGCTGGACATCGAATGCCAAACCGTCGCCGAACGGATCGTGCGTTCCAAATACCCCGAACACCGCTTCCTCGGCGAAGAAAACACGCCACCCGTGCTGACCGGGACGAGGAACGGGCGGACGGAAACGGATTCGCCGTATCTGTGGATTGTGGACCCCATTGACGGCACCGTCAATTTTTCGCACGGCCTGCCGCACTGGTGCTGCTCGGTCGCCTGTCGCAAGCGCGACGAAACCGTCGTCGGCGTCGTATACGCCCCGGCGCTGAACCGCCTCTATCAGGCCTCGGCGGAAACGCAGGCGGTCTGCAACGAACAACCCGTTCGGGTCTCGACGGTGGACACGCTCTCGCGTGCCATGGCGCTCTCGGCCATGGATATGGACCTTCGGCCGGGGCACGAACCCCTGAGCCTGTTTCGGGACATCGCCCTTCACGCTCAAAAGGGGCGCATTCTGGGCGCCGCCGCCCTCGATCTGTGCATGGTGGCCGCCGGCGCCGCCGACGCCTATTTCGAAGCCCGCATCTACGAATGGGATATCGCGGCCGGCGACTTGATCGTCCGGCGGGCCGGCGGCGCCACCGAAGCCTTGCGACA
Organism: Kiritimatiellia bacterium; assembly: GCA_007133745.1. Classification (GTDB taxonomy): domain Bacteria; phylum Verrucomicrobiota; class Kiritimatiellia; order UBA8416; family SLMC01; genus SLMC01. The sequence continues at coordinate 3,071 of SLMC01000079.1, read as the reverse complement.
ACCCGACGACACCCATAACCTCGCCTTCCTGGCCACCAACGGACGCATCCACGACGAACTCAGGGCGCTCGTCCTGCCCGGACTTTAGTGGCGCCTCAACCACGCCGTCCGGCCGAAAAAAACGAGAAATTGGAAGCATAATTGTTTGTGAGTGTGTGGGTGCGTGAGTGTGCGGGTGTAAACTCACATACTCCCAAACCCACATACCCACACACTTGGACTGCGGGCGACAGCCCGCCTTGTCGGCGCAGTCACTTCCCTTTGCGCCCGAACGGAAAAATACGCTTGAGCGAGCGATTCCCGCGCCGCAGGGGAAACACGCCCGACTGAACCGAACGGACGTCTTCCACAGACACGAACGCGCGCGGATGCGTCTGCTGAATCGTGCGAATCAATTCCGGCGTGTGTTGCCGTCGCACAGTGGAAAACAAAATGGTCACGCGCTCCTCGCTTGAACCGTAAGCCGGAATCAGCGTGGCCCCGTAGTTGCCGTTTCTCAGCGTTTCAAGCAAAGAGGCTACCGGCTGCGTCGTAATGATCCGCACCGTCTGCATGCCGAATGCCAGCCGTTCCTCCAGCGCCATACCCACCACATTGCCCGCCGCGAACCCGGCCGCGTATGCCGCGTAATGCCAAAGACTGGAGCCTCGCGTCATGATCTGACTGATAATCACGATCCAAAGAAATATCTCGAGAAAACCGAGCACGGCGGCCAGCCCCTTGAGTCCGCGCATCACGAAGATAATGCGCATCGTACCCAGCGACACATCGACAATGCGCGCCAGAAAAATCAGGACGGGCAGCGCCCCCCAGACAAACCAGACTGTATCGAAATAATCCATGTGAACGTCTCGCTCCTTCCAGGCCCTTATGGACGGCAACTGAACAATAAATTGTTTACTTTTCAATCTCTGCGGAGATCTCTTGAGTGCCGCGCGTCAACCGTTCGGGTCGAGTTGAAGCGAGATATCGCCGATCTTGGCGTCGCCGAACCGTTTGCGCAAGGCGCTCAGCATCTCGCGCCGACCGTATCGGCTCAACTCGTTCAGCCAGACGGAGCTGTCCACGAAAACCACCAGCCGATTCCGATCCATGCGGCCCGGCCGCGTATGCCGAGCCACAGCCTCCCCGACCAGCGCCGGCCATTCCTCGCTCAATGCGTTCAGCCAATGCGCCGATGCCAGCCCCATCTTCTTCATCAGGCCGGACACCGCATCGCCAAAAAGGTACGCCTCCTTGCGACGTTCCGGCGGTCGAGTCTCCGCGATGCGCAGCCGCTCACGCGCGACCGCCCAGCGCCCCTTGTGAAACGAAGGTTTTCGGTTCATTTTTCCCTTGTCTTTCGTGTCGTGTCATGGCACCGTGCGTCTCTTATTCGTAAAACAACCATCCAAGCACAAGGAGCGTCCCATGCCAAGAGGAAACATGCTTATCGCCCAAAGCGGCGGCCCGTCGGCCGTCATCAACCAAAGCCTGGTCGGCGCCGTCATGGAAGCCAAAAAACATGCGGACGTCGGCAAAATCTACGGAGCGCGTCACGGGATCATGGGTATTCTCGGCGAAGACTTCATCGACTTGCGCAAGGAAACCTCCGCAACGCTCGAAAACGTAGCCGCCACGCCGTCGTCCGCGCTGGGGTCCGTGCGTCAAAAGCCCACGGCCGACGATTGCAAGGCCATGTTCGAGATCATGCGCCGCTACAATGTGCGCTATTTCTTCTATATCGGCGGCAACGATTCGGCGGAAACCGCCCATATCGTCAACGAGGAATCCGAGCGTCAGGGCGTCGAGCTGCGTTGCTTCCATATCCCGAAAACGATCGACAACGACCTGCGCGCCAACGATCACACCCCCGGCTTCGGCAGCGCGGCGAAATTCGTGGCGCTGGCCCTGATGGGCATCGACCTGGACAACCGCGCCCTGCCCGGCGTGCATATTTCCGTGGTCATGGGCCGCAACGCCGGGTTCCTGACCGCCGCTTCGGCGCTGGCCCGCACACGCCCGGACGACGGCCCCCACCTGATCTACCTGCCGGAACGCGCCTTCAGCTCCGCCGCCTTCGTACGCGACGTCAACGCGGTATACAAACGGCTCGGCCGCTGCGTGGTCGCCGTATCCGAAGGCATCCATGACGCCAAAGGCGTCCCGATGATCGCCAAATTCACGAACGAACAGGACTCGCACGGCAACGTCCAGCTCAGCGGCACAGGCGCGCTGGGCGATCTGCTGGTCGCCGAAATCAAGGCCAAAACCAAAATCAAGCGCGTCCGGTCCGACACGTTCGGCTACCTGCAACGCTCCTTCCCGACCGTCGTCTCCGAAATCGACGCGCGGGAAGCCCGCCGCGTCGGCGAAGAAGCCGTGCGCACCGCCATCGACAAGAATATCGACGGCTCCATCGCCATCGTCCGCAAACCCGGCGCCCGCTACGGGGTGAGCTTTGAGTGCGTCCCGCTCAAGAACGTGGCGCGCGACACCCATGAGATGCCCGCCTCGTTCATCAACAAAAAAGGCAACGATGTCACCGCCGCCTTCGTCCGCTACGCCGCGCCGATCGTCGGCCCTTTGCCCAAACTGACACGCCTCAAAAGCGTATCGGCCGCCCGTATCGCCGTTGGTTGAGCCTTGCCGGACAACACGTTTTTGCGTGTATCTTTCGGAATGCGCACCATGAAGAGCATGAAGGACATGAAGGGCCATCGCACACACATGTCCTTCCGCGCCTTTCGCGTTTTCCGTGGTTGAAAAAAGAATAATTGGGTTACGGCGAAATCCGCCTTAAAGCCACAAAGCGTAAAGTTGAAAGGGGAACATGAATCGTAGGGCGGACTTTCAGTCCGCCATTAAGCGACCGACTGAAAGTCGGTCCTGCGGCGCGATCGAAAACAAGGAGGAACCGACAATGCGTACACCCCCGTGCAGATCCAAGTGGAAAGGGACGATGACCGACCGCGAGCGGTTCAACAATCAGATGCATTACCGCCCTGTGGACCGCTGCTTCAACATGGAATTCGGCTACTGGAAGGAAAATTTCACGCTTTGGCCGATCTTCAAGGACAACGGCATTGCCG
>SLMC01000415.1 GCA_007133745.1 Kiritimatiellia bacterium | reverse complement strand
GTTTCTGCTGATAGCGGGTTTTCAGCCGGTGACCCGCATGCTGGAGCAGTGGGCGCCCGAGTGGCTGGTCCGCGGAGTGGCGGCGTTCAGTGTGATGCCCTATTTCGAGTCGTTTCAACGCGGCGTTTTGGACGTTCGCGACATCGGCTATTTCGTTTCGGCAATGGCGGCGCTGCTGTTCGCTGGCTATATCGCGCTGGACAATCGGAAAACCGCTTAACAGGGAGAGTATACGATGGAGAACGGAAAGAAGGCCAACTGGGGATGGGGAACAGGCGTCGCGGCGCTCGTCGTTGCGCTGTGCATAGTCGTGGCGTTCAACGTCATCTTGCGGGGGATCAATGCGCGATGGGACATGACGCAGGAAAAGCTCTATCGGCTTTCCGACGGAACCGGCAACATTCTGCGCGATTTGGACGAACCGGTCAGCCTGATGTTCTTTTTCAGTCGGCAATCGGAGACGCCGCCGATGCTGACCATGTGGGCGCGACGGGTGGAAGATTTGCTGGACGAATACAAGCGCAGCGGCGGCGCTATGATCGATGTTTCGACGTTCGATCCGCGGCCCGATTCGGAAATCGAGGATATGGCCCATAAATACGGGCTGCCAGGTCAGCCCATGGGGCACGGGCGCCTCTACATGGGGCTCGTGATTTCCACGGGAGATCGTCACGAGATCATACCGTTTCTGGATCCGCGACAGGAACACCTGATGGAATACAATATCACGCGCCTGATCGCCCGTGTGGCGAGGCCGAGCAAGCCGGTGGTTGGGGTGATCAGCAGCTTGCCGGTTCTGGGCGATCAACGTCCGCCTTATCCTATGCCCAACATGCCGCCGCCGGCTCCGGCCTGGTTCGCCTTCCGCGACTTGCGCAAGGACTACGACGTGCGGGACATCGCGTTGCCGACCTCTCGCATCGATGCGGACGTGGATGCGCTGATCGTTGTTCATCCGAAGAATTTGAACGATACGACGTTGTTTGCGATCGATCAGTTTCTGCTGGCGGGGGGCAGCCTCATGGTGTTTGTGGATCCGCTTTCCCTCGTGGAGGCGGAAACGAGTCCGGCGGAGCCTCACATGCGGATGCGTCCGAAATCGTCCGATCTGCCGCGTCTGTTCGAAGCATGGGGCGTTGAATACAGTTCGAGCAAAGTCGTGGCCGATCTGGATGCGGTCAGCCGCCTGCAAGGGCCCGACGGAATCGAGGAAAGTCTCGTCTGGTTGAGTCTTAGACAGGCGCACATGAATAGCGACGACATTCTCACGGCGCAGATCGGATCGATTATGATGCCGTTCGCCGGTGCGTTCAAAATCGATGCGTCCGCGGATGTCGAGGTCACGACGCTGATTTCCTCGTCCGAAACCTCCGCCTTGATCGATGCGATGACGGCGCAATTCGGCGGGGATGGCATTCGTCGCCAGTTTGTCAGCGGCATGACCCCGCTAACCTTGGCCGCGCGCATGCACGGGCGTTTCAGGACGGCCTTCCCCGAGGGTCGGCCCAAGGCGGCGGACAAGGAAACCGAAGATATCGCGCGCTTGACGGGCGCGGACCCGCTCAAGGAAAGCGCAGCGCCCGGCACAGTGATCCTGGTAGCCAGCGCGGATATGCTTTTCGACCCTTTCTGCGTGCGGGAAGTGAACATGTTCGGTCACCGGGGACATACGCCCATGAACGACAATTTGGCCTTGTTCGCAGGCATGGTGGAGCAAGTGGCCGGCGGACCCGCGCTAGCCGGCGTTCGTACACGGGGCCGGACGGATCGCCCCTTTACGCGCGTACTGGACATCGAAAGAAAAGCGGCCGAGCGCTATATGGAAGAGGAACTGTTGCTGCAGAAGAAATGGGAAACGGCCCAGAACCGTCTCAGAGAGCTTGAAGCGGGGCGGGGCGACGACCAGCGGCTGATTCTGAGCCGACAGCAGCAGGGTGAAATCGAGCGTTTTCGCGAACAAATGGCGCAGACTCAACGGCAATTGAGGCTGGTTCGCCGCAAGCGCAACGAGGATATCGAGCGGCTTGGATTCAAGGTCAAGGTGGCCAATATCGCTCTGATGCCTTTGCTTGTGGCTCTCGGCGGGCTGAGTTACTGGCTGGTTCGCCGTCGCCGTCTGCGTCGATCATGAATATCATCGGACCTGTCAAAAGTTTTTGAATAGCATGAAAAGGTAAGACTAGAATGCGTCCTGTCCGTTTTGACAGTTCGCGTATCGAAGAGGGACAACAATATGAACTCGAAAAAAATGCTGATGTTGATTGCGGCGGCGGTTGTACTGGTGGGGCTGGCGCATTGGTCGTCGCGAAGGCGGGATTCCGGACGGGCGGTCGCGCGTCGGATCGGGACCCCGGTTCTGCCGGCTTTCCAGGATGTGGACACGGTGAATCGGATCGCTCGCATGACCTTTGTTTCGCCGGGTTCCACGGTCGAGGTGGCTCGGGTTGACGGAACATGGGTCGCGCCCGGCCAATACGGGTATCCCGTGAAATTCGAAAACGTTCGCGAATTCGCTTTGTCGTTGGTCAACCTGAAAATCGGACATGTCCTGTCTGCCTCCGAGGTGCGGCGCAAACGGCTCGGGCTGTTGCCGCCCGCCGACGAGCGGGCCGATCGCGCATCGTCCGGCACCCAAGTGGTTCTGGCCGACGAGCATGGCGTCACGCTGGCCGAGTTGATTGTCGGCAACGAATTTCAGGGGCCCGAAGATCTGGAGTCGCCCATGGCCGGCTATGGCGGCATGCCGCAAGGCCGCTATGTGGCGACCGACGAGGAGATGATTGTCGTGTCGGAACTGTTTCATGGCTTGCCGCGCAAGGCGCAGGATTGGCTGGACGACGATTTGGTTCATGTGGCCGGATCCGACATTGCCAAGATCGAGCTGGCGCATCCCGAACGCGATCGGCTTGTGTTGCGCCGTCCGGAAACGGGCGGCAATCTGACCTTGTCCGATCTGGGCGCTCAAGAGGAAATGAACACGTCCAAACTCGGCGGCTTGTCCGGGGTCTTGAGCCATTTGCGCTTCGCCGATGTTGCCGATCCCGCCTTGGCGGACGAAGCCATGGGCTTGGATCGCCCCGTTGTTCTCACGGCTGAAACACGGGACGGGACGCGTTATCGTCTCGATGTCGGGAACAAGGCCGGCGACACGGACGACCGCTATGTTCGGCTGAGCGCTGACTGGATTGAAACGGAATCGCCTGGATCGGTTCAGGACGAGACATCCGACAAAACGCCTGCCGACGAGGTCGATGTGGCCGATGCCGAGGATGACGAGGCTGAAAAGGATCGGCAGGAACGCGAGAAGAAGCGGGCGGAACTCGAGGCGCTAAACGCCCAATGGTCTGCCTGGACCTACATTCTGCCATCCTACAAGATTCACCATGTCATGGCCGCGCGCGAGGACCTCGTTCAGGAAAAGAAGGCCAAAGCCAAGTCCGAAGCCGGCGAACCCGACAAAACCGTGCCGGACGATGGCGACAGCGAAAAGAAACCGGGCTTTTTCCGCCGCATGTTCGGCAGGGATTGAGTGTTTTAAACAGGATCGGCGCCAGCGCGGGTTTCGCCTGCAACACAAGTGTGTGGGTATGTGGGTTTGGGAGGGTGTGAGTTTTCATTCACGCACTCACAAACAATCACGTCTCCAATTTCTTGCTTTTTCGGCAGGACGGCGTGATTAAGGCGCTAAAGCGTCAAATTCGGGGCGGGGGCGGTCGCTTCCCGCGAACCGACATGTTCGCCGCACGCCTGGCATCGGTATTCGAACAGCTCGCCCCGCGGCAGGACCAGCATTAGCCGTTCCCGTACTGGCCGCATGATGCGGCACTTCGGACAATACAGTTCCGATGCCCGAAGTGTTTCGAATTGTTTTTGTCTTTGCATGGGCTGTTCAGACCTGAAGGCTCTTGAAAATCAAAGAGTAAGATGACTTGATGAAGGGATGTTGTCAAGCGTAACTGTAATAGGACAGCAAGCCATGTTAACCCCGAAGGGGTTATGCAACAAAACGATTTCTGTGCCCACGTATTGTTCAGGAAGTCGCTATGCATTTTTTGAAGAAACACTGGTTTTTTATCGGCATGGCGGGGGTCGGCGTTGCGGCCTTCATGGCGCCGGCGCTCGGCGAATGGGTTCGGCGCTGGCGCGTGGTCAATGGCGCGATTTTCGCGGCCTTCCTGATCGTCGGCCTGACGCTGGAGACGCGGCATCTTTTCTTGCAGGCTCGGCAGATCAGGCCTTTGGCGGCGGCGGTTGTTTCGTCGCTGATGCTGATGCCTGTCATGACCTGGTTTCTGACAGGCTTTGTTTTTGGCGCGGAATCGGATTTTGCCGTGGGCGCGACAATTATCGCAGTGGCGCCGGTGACGGTCGCATCGGGTACGGTGATGACGGCGCTGGCTTTAGGTAATGTGGCCTTGAGCCTTTTGATTTGCGTGGTTTGCAACGTACTGGCGCTGTTGACCATACCCGTTCTTTTGCCTTGGCTGCTGGGGTTCGGAGATGCGATCGCCTTGCCCGTGGGCTCCATGTTTTCGAGTCTGGCTCTGATCGTCTTTTTGCCGGTTCTGATCGGGCAGGCCCTGCGTCCGGTGTTGAGCAGGCGGCTTGAACCGCACCGGAAGGCGCTGTCCGTGTTTTCCCAGTGCGTGGTGCTGCTGATCATCTTCAATGCCGTATCGGCGGCGGCGGACCGCATCGGCGCGGCGGGCGCGGCTTTGGCCGGTTTGTTTGTTTTCATGGCAGCGTTGCGGCTGATGTTTTTGGGGATGAATTACGGCTTTGCACGGGGACTGAATCTGGACGATGGCTCCATCTCGGCGTTTACGATCCATGTTTCCCAAAAAACCTTGACGGTGTCCTACGTGATTTGGGCCGGCTATTTTTCCGACCGGTATCCGCTTGCCATGTTGCCGGGCATTTTCTATCACTTGACCCAGATGATCGTGGATACCTTTGTCGCGAGAGCATTTCGGCGCCGGGCCGAGCGGCGGACGAGCAAGATGGCCGCGCGCGTGTAGCGGCCTATTGAATACAAGGCGGGCTGACGCCCGCAACCCAAGTGTGTGGGTATGTGGGTTTGGGAGTATGTGAGTTTTCACCCACACACTCACGCACCCACACACGCACAAACAATCACGCCTCCAATGTCTTGTTTTTTTCGGCAGGACGGCGTGATTAAGGCACTAAAAGAGCTATTGCCGCAAAACGGAAATATTGCGAACAATGGAGTGCAGGCGATTTCATGTTCCGCTGCACTCCACATGAAACGCCTGACTCCGGGTGTTTGCCTGGGCCGCGCGGGGCTATAGAGGCAGGATGCGTTCCTCGCGCGTACGCATGTTTTTGACGCGCGCCGTGTCGGCGGCAAGATCGTCGGGTCCGATGTAAAGCGCTTCGAGGGCGGCGTTTTTTTGCGCGCGCGAAAAGAATGCCTTGGCCTTTTCGGGATGCAGCGCAAGATCGACCGTTGCCCCGTCGGCGCGGTGTGCGGCGGCGATGCGCATGGCGCAGGCGCATTGCGCTTCGTCCATGAATCCGATGTGAAGGTCCGGGCCGCTCGGGTCTGCGGCGCTCGGGCGTTTGTCGGCGAGAATTTCCGAGACGACGACATCGCCGAATCCGAGGCCGACCCCGCTGGCGGGTCGGCCGCCGGTATCGGCCAGCAGGTTGTCGTAGCGGCCCCCGCCGAAGATGGCTCGGAATTGTCCGGCCCGGTCGAAGGCTTCGAAGACGATCCCTGTATAGTAGGACAGGCCGCGGACGACGGAAATATCGAAGGCGACGGCCTCGGCGGCCGGGCCGTTGGCCAATAGGTCCAGCAACCGCTCAGCCGCCGTGTAGGCGGGTGTTTTGCGGTCCAATATGGCGAGCGTATCGGGCAGCGTCTTTAGTGTCATGATTTCGAACAGGCGGTCGCGGACATGGGCGTCGAGCCCTGCGTCCGCCAGCATGTCGCGAATGGCGGGTTCGTCCAGTTTGCCCAGCTTGTCCAGGGCCAGAAAGACGGCGGCGTGGCGTTCCGCCGGAATGTGCAGGGCTTCGAGAAGATCGGCAAGCAAGGCTCGACTGCTGAAGCGGACCTGATAGTCTTGCGGGGTCAATCCGAGCAGGCCCAGCGCGTGCACGGCCGCGCCGATGACCTCGGCCTCAGCAGAGACGTCCGGTTCCCCAATGATGTCGAGATTCCACTGATAATGTTCGCGTTTGCGGCCGCGCGTCATGCGTTCGTAGCGAAAACACTGCGCGATGGCGAACCATTTGACCGGGAAACTCAGCGCGTTCTGGCGCGCGGCGATCATACGGGCGAGGGTTGGGGTCATTTCCGGCCGCAGCGCCAGATCCCGGCCGCTCTTGTCCTGAAAGGCGTAAATCTGGCGGACAATCTCTTCGCCCCCCTTGCGGATGAGCACGTCGAGCGATTCGACGACGCAGGCGTCGTATTCCTGAAAGCCGAACTGGCGCGCCGCCGTTTTCCAGGCGTCGAAGACACGGTTGCGCAGAATCATGTCTTCGGGATAGAAATCCCGCATGCCGCGCGGGGGCGCGGACGAAAGCTGTGGTTTCGAGTTCATGACAAAGACCCAACCATAAATCGCGCGATATGGCAAGCCTATCCGGACATCGCTTTTTTATCTGCTCCCCCTTGACATTTCGTCTCTAATGCTCTATGTGTAGGTTCAGTGTCCTGAAAGTGACCTGATTGCAAGAGATGGAGACGGTGGATGCTCAAGGCGAAAAAACTTGACCGGACCTGTCGGCGGATTAAGGCGGAGATTGAAGCAAGCGGCTTGGGGGGGCAGCGTTTGGCGGGCTATCGCGAGCTGGCGATGGAGTTGGGGGTGTGTCGGCAGACCGTTCAGCACGCGCTCGATGTGCTTGAAGCCGAGGGCGTGCTCGAGCGTCGGCACGGATCCGGCACGTTCGCCCTGACCCCGCAACAGACATCGAATCGGAACCGGGTGAAACACCTTGCGGTTATTGTCAACGCGAAACGGCTGTCGGATTTGTCGCAGGTTGCCATTGCCGAGATTTCGGCCGGAATTGCCTGTCGCGCGCGGGCTGCGGGGATGACGGTGCGTACGCTGGAATGGGATGACGCCTCCTCGCGCGATGCGCTGGAGGACAGCGGCGAAATGCGGAGGATGGACGGCTTTGTTTTCGTGCGGTTCATGCGGCACGATCTTGCGCATCGGCTGATTCGATTGCGGCGGCGCCCCATTGTAGTTGTGGATCAGGATGGGCAGGGCATGCCGGTGACGATGGTGAATGACGATACTTTTCCCGGCGCGCGCGCGGCGGTTCGCCATCTGATCGCTTTGGGCCATCGGCGCGTGGCCTTTCTCGACATCGACGACCGGGCCCGGTGGAATTCCTGCAAGTTCGCCGGCTATCGCGCGGCGCTCAAGGATATGGAAGCGTCCGAGGATGAACGCTTGATTGTGGCTCCGCAGGCATCGGTCAGCGCCGCTCAGAGCGATCTCGAACAGGCCGTGGATCGGGCGGTGGAGCATTTGCTGGGCTTGTCCGATCCGCCGACCGCTCTATTCGCGTACGATGATCGGCGCGCCGTGGCCGCCATGGCCAGTTTGAGGCGGCGCGGTCTCGAACCGGGTGTCGATATGGCCGTGGCCGGATTCGGCGATACGGCTGTGCGGGCCGGGCTGTGCGACGATTTGACCAGTTGCCGCATTCCGTTCCGCAAGATGGGCGAACGTGCCGTGCGTGCCGTGCTGGATCCGCCGTTCGACGCCGGACGGCAAGGCACGGTTTTCGTGCGCGATCGGCTTATGCCCCGAGCCAGTACGCTGGGTGCGGCTCGATTGGCGGCCAGCGCGTAGCGGCTGAGTGCGGGTTAAACGTGCGTTCGTATGTTCGTGCGTTGGTGCGTTCGTGGGGCGGCAGAAGAGAATGATCGCGCGAAAGAAGAATGATCGTGTTTTTTTTGGGCGAAGCCGCTTTGGAGC
>SLMC01000318.1 GCA_007133745.1 Kiritimatiellia bacterium | reverse complement strand
GGAAGAAGAAAAGAAAGCCCGCGAATCACGCGAATGAACGCGAATGAAGAGGGGGAAAAAGAAGATTTAACCACGGAGTGCACGAAGAGCCCGCCTTCGCAAAGCCTCCGGCGCGGCATGCACGGAGCGAACAGTCAGGACAGTCAGACGGTCCGACCGCCAACCGTCTGACTTTCATCCCCTCTCCGTGGTCTCCGTGAACTCCAGCGAGTCCGCGAGCGGGTGGTAAGAAAAAAGAAGCATTAACGCCCAAAACAATGGAAGGCCAATACGGATGTCTCGCACACGGGCAAGATGCAATGCACCATGGTCGCAATATCCGAGTCTAGCGCGATTCCTTGGCGATGACGGCGATCTTGTCGAGCGTCTGGGCGACGTCGCGGAGATGTTTTTCGGTTAGGCCGACCTTTTCGAGGATTTGGCCGAACTGATAAATGTTGTCGCGTCGGCTTTTCTCGAGGGTTTCGCGACGTTCGTTGATTTCGGAAATCTCGGCTTCCAGTTGCCGGATGCGAAAGTCGCTGGCCGCCAAAGAACGGCGCAAACCCAGAATAATGGCGCCCTGTTCCTCGGTGCCGCTGTCGACATCCGTAATCTGCATCCCTTCGGGGATGGGCACCTCGACTACGTTGCCGCAGTCGGAGCAGGGAATGCTCAGGCCAGCGCCGCGGTAGTCGATGGCCAGACTTTTCCCGCAATGCGGACAGTCGAACACGATGTCCGTATCCTTGATTTCCATGGAATCATCGGCGTTCGCACTGTCGCCTTCAGCTTCCCCGGTCATATCGGACGATTCGTCTTCGACCATGACGGCTCCTGTTGGATGACCTCTAGGCTTTGACAATCTTGCCGGACTTGATGCAGGCCGCGCACACCTTGCGGCGGACCGTTCCGCCGTTTTCCAGAACTCTGACCCGTTGCACATTGGGAAGATAGCGGCGTTTCGTAATTCCCGTGGTGTGCAGGCCAATGCCGCCCTTTTTCTTTTCAAGGCCATGCCGCACGATCGTATTGCCGAACCGTACGCCCTTGCCGCAAATTTCGCATTCTCTTGACATTCCCGTTGCTCCTTCCGTGCCCGGACATCCCGTTTCACGGCTCCTGTCGCATTCGAAATAAACTCTGTTTTTATTCAAACATCCAAAATCTAGCGTGATCCCGCGGAAAAGACAAGCGAAAATATTGAAAAAAGAATTTGGGTTGCCGTTGACAAACCATGGCGCCAGGCTATTATTGCACGGGTATGGGGTTATAGGCTCTGTTTTTCAGAGCGTTTACGGCGAATCCGCTTGAACCTGAATTGAGATACAGGGAGATGGTATGCTGGCGAATGTGCTGAGCGAAGAGACGGTGGTTCCCGATTTGGACGCGGACCGAATGGACACGGTTATGGAATCGCTTCTGGAGATGCTGTGTCGAACCGGAAAGGTGAGCGATCGCGAACAGGCTCGGCAAGATCTGGAAGCCAATACACGGCGCATGTCCGTGGGCATGGAGCACGGCATCGCCATTCCTCACGCCAAAACGGATGCGGTGCAGGAACTGATCGCTTGTGTCGCGGTAACCCGCAACGCGTTGGATATCGAAAGCGTCGATGGACGGCCCGCCCGCATCTTTATCATGACGCTGTCGCCGAAGAGCGCTTCGGGTCCGCATATTCAGTTTCTGTCCGAAATCGGCAAGCTGCTCAAGCATCGCGCCAAGCGTCAAGCCGTGCTCGATGCCCGAACCCGCGCCGACCTCCTGCAAGCGTTTTTACACTAGGCCCCGACTGGCAAAGCCCAGTCGCACTGATCACTGATTACTGGTGACGGGTCACTTCAACGTCCTTTACGCTCACGCATTCCCCAGCCAACAGGCTAGGGCGATCCAGAAGAGAAACAGAGCCATGAAGGCGGTGTGCGGATGCACAGCGTGCCAGGCCCGCAAACGCGGCAGCAAGGGCGAGAGCCTGTTCCCGACCGCTTCGGGCCAGACGACCGGTTCGGTCTCGGCCGAATCCGGCACACTCAAAACGCGTCGCCGAATGCCCAGCCAGATCAGTCCGGCCGCCAACGGCGGGATCAGTCCGAAAATCACGGCGCTCGGCGTGTAGATATCGATATCCGTCCCCGACAGTATCCAGCCGGGCCGCAGTCCGTTAATCAGGCAGAACGCGGCCAAAATCAGCATCGGAATCCGTTGGAGCGCAGGCGGATCCTTGAGCGGAAGATCGCATCCGGGCGCAGGCTTCTTCAGGAAGATAAGCGCAATGAACTTGATGAAAGACAATCCGGTTCCCACCGAAGCCACCAGCAGCAGCCCCGGAATCAAGGGGGTCTGGCTCGCTTGCTTAAGCAGTTCCTTGCTGGCGTAGCCGGCAAAGGGCGGCACGCCGACAATGGCGAGGGAAGCCACGACGGCGACGGCGAAGGTGACGGGCATGCCCCGGCCGGCCCCGCCCATGCGATGCAAGTCGTCGTGGCCGAACTGACGGCAGACCGCGCCCGCCACCATCAACAGCGCCGATTTGTACACAATGTGGTTGACGGCGTGAAACAATCCGGCCTCCACGCCGAGTCGACCGCCCGCCATCGAGACAGCCAGTCCGACGCCCGCCAGCATGAAGCCGATTTGGCTGACGATGTGCCAGGCCAGCAGTCGGCGGGCGTTGCGCTGGCGCAAGGCGCCGATCACCGCCAGAACGGCGACCGTCGCTCCGACGAGCGCGAGCACGGGCTGATCGAACAGCGAAACGCGCAAGAGCCGCGCCGCCGTGAATACCCCCACTTTCGTGGTATAGATCGAGAACAAGACGCTGCCGGCGTAGGACGCTTTTGGGTAGGTGTCGATCAGCCAGGCATGCATGGGGATCATCGCGGTCTTGATCAATATGGCTGCCAGGAAGAAGGGCTGCGCCGCCGGTGTGGCCGGCGCGACGGCGAGCGCGCCTGTCGCCTGCCAATGCACGGCGGCGCCGATAAAGAAGAGCGTGGCGGAGGCCATGTGGATGACGATATAGCGCAGCCCGGCCGACAAGGCGTTTTCGCGCCCGGTCCGCGCCAGCAGGAAAAAGGCCGTGAAGGTCATGGTCTCCCAGCCCAGCAACAGGACGATCAGGTCTTGCGCCGTCAACGCCAGCAGTCCGCCCCCGGCATGCAGCAGCATCGCGATCAGCGTCCCCGGCCGACGGTCGGGCAGCGCGTAGAGCAAAGTCAGCGCGCCCAGCAGTACGAAGAAAGCGAACAGCGCCGTCTCCGCGCCCGGCTGCGGCAGGCGAAGACTGAACTCGTAAAACGGCAAAAAAGGCGGTATGTTCATAAGACGTTTTCTCTACACGTTATCCGGGGGCGTTGCCCCCGGCTTTGTTGCGCAACCCTTTCAGGGTTGGCGTTCAATATTATCCGATTTCGAAATCTTTCGCCTGTTTCGCCTTTCCAGACCCGATGACGCGGTGACCCGATGACACGCGGGTCTACGGATGCGTGATTGTTTGTGAGTGTGTGAGTACGTGAGTGCGTGCGGGAAAACTCACATACTCCCAAACCCACATACCCACACACTCACATACTTGGGTTGCGGGCGTCAGCCCCCTTGTGCATTAGGCGTCAGCCCCTAACCCCTAGCCCCTAACCCCTAACCCCTAGCCCTGTTGTGCCTTCTACGCTACCCGGCCGCGAGCGCGGCCGCGGCCCGTTCCAGCCAGGGCAGCAGCCAGCGGATGCCGAGGCCTGTGGCCAAACAGCCGCAGGCGGCGAGAATCGGCGGCCAGCGTTCGCCGATGTTGACGGACCGGTTCGCTGTTGGCGCATTGTCTGCCGACGGGATCAAGGCGTAACGAAAAACACGTCCGTAATACGTAAGCGAAATCAAGGTGCCCAGCGCGATGACCACGACAGGCCATAAGCCGTGGCGGGCGTAAACGGCCAGGGCTATCAGCCATTTGCTGGCGAATCCCCCGGTCGGCGGCGCGCCGACGATCGTGAGCGCGGCGACGAAGAAGATGGCGAACGCCAGCGGCGCGGCCGAGGCGACGCCGCGGAATCGGCGTTCATCGGCCGAGCCGGCATGCAGGATGAACGCGCGGCCCGACCAGAACAGGGCCGTTTTCATCAGCACGTGATTGACGACATGATACAGGCCGGCCACCAGCCCGAGTTCGCTGCCGGCGCCGATCCCCATCAGAATGTAGCCGACATGCGCCACGCTGGAAAAGGCGAGCAGCCGCTTGAGATCGCGCTGGGCCAGCGCCATGAGATGGCCGCCCAGCACGTTGATCGCGCCGAGCGCCAGCAGCGTACCGGTCAGCGCCGCGCTATGCTGGCGGATGGCGAGCGGATGCCATAGAACCCGCAGCAAGGCGCAGAGATAGATTTTCATCATAACGCCCGACATCAGGGCGGCCATCGAGCTGCCAGCCGCCGCATAGGCGCGCGCCTGCCAGAAATGCAGGGGGATCAGACCGATCTTGACCCCGAACGCAACGATGATTCCGGCCAGCGCCGCGCCGTAAAGTCTCGGCGGCATACGGTGAATATGCGCGGCAATATGGGCCATGCTCAAATGACCGGTCGCCCCGTAAATCAGCAGAACGGCCACCAGGAAAATCATGCCGCTCAATGCTCCGTACACAAGATACTGAAAGCCGGCCGCCGTATTGTCGCGTTGACGTTTGAGCGCGATCAGGGCGGCCGAGCAAACGGAGGCCAGTTCGACGAATACGAACAGGTTGAACAGGTCGGCTGCCGCAAGAATGCCGTTGCCGGCCGCCGCAAGCAGAAAAATCAGAGGGGCTTCACCCTTGACGAAAGCGCGGGCGCCCGCCAGAAACACCATGCCGGCCGCGAGCCCGACGCCGAGGATCAGGATGAAAATCGCATTGAAATCGTCCACCCGCAGTCCAATGCCCCAGGGCGCGGCCCAGCCGCCCAGCATCGTATGCAAGGCGCCATGCCGACGCACGGCCCAGACAACGGTCAGCGTCAGCGCGGCGACGGCGCACGCTCCGCACACGGCCAGCGCGCGACGAAAGCGCGGACCCGCCCGGTCGCCCAACGCCGCAATCAATGCCAGCGCGAGCGGAGTCAGTATCAGCCATAAAGGCAGTGTGTTCATGTTTCACCGTTTACTGGCCAGTCGGGCCTCGGAGCATGTCCGGATTTTCGGGCGCAAGAAAGCATGCATGGTTTCAGGTTTCGGGTTTCAGGCGTCAGACATGCATCATGCTGCAACTCCATAATGTTGCTTCCCTGAAACCTGAACACTGAAACCCGCCCTCTCTTTCTTTCAATGTTCGATGTTCAAAGCGGATGTTCGCCGACCATGCTCCCGTCCGCGCTGTGCGCTTCGCGCCCTTTGTCCCGCAACGTTTCGATGTCGAGCGTGCCGTGCGTCCTGAAAATCAGGATGGTCAGCGCCAGCGCCAGAGAGAGCGTTGCCGCCCCGATCACAATGGCGGTCAGGGCCAGGGCGTGGGGCAGCGGATCGGCGTACACGCCGTCGGCGCCGGTGACGATCGGAGCTTGAGCGTCCGGGCGCCAGGCCAAGGCGGCCAAAGCAATCAGGACGGATGTTTCCATGACGCCCAGCGCGACGCACAGCCGGATCAAATGCCGTTGCGTACACAGGCTGTACAGTCCCATGGCAAACACCAGCGCCGCCGCAATCCATGCCGCCTGTTGCATCATGACGCAAGCTCCTCGTCGCGCTGCATATAGAAGAAAATGGCGGCGAGTCCCGCCATGACCTTGACGCCGATCGCCAGGTTCAGCCAGGGGATAACGCCGGCGCTGGGCAACGTGCCCGGTATGCCCATGGAGAAGCCGGCCGCCCTGTTCGAGAGAAAGGCGCCGACCCGAATCAGGCCGTACAGTCCGAGCCCTAGAAAACACAGGGCCGCCGCATACTCGATTTTTTGCAACGTGTTCGGCGGCCATAAGCGCCGCGGCGCACCGGAACCATAGACGACGGCCAGCAGTACCAGCAGAGTGGCCCAGCCCACGCCGCCTTGAAACCCGCCGCCGGGCGATAGGTGCCCGTTGACGACGATATAGGCGGGCATCAGCCAAAACAGCGGCGCGAGAAACGCGATGCTGCGGCGCACCAATACGGACAACCCGCGACCGGTCGGCGGCCGACGGCCTTGACCCAGCAGGGCGCCGACCGCCAGAGCCGTCGCCAGAATAACCACTGTTTCGCCCAAAGTGTCGAACCCGCGATAGTCCAGCAGAACGGCGGAGACGATATTGACCGCGCCGGTTTCCTGCAGACCCCGGTCCAAAAAGCGTTCGGAGACGCGGACCGGACCGTCCGCCTGATCGCTCAGGGGCCATACGTTCGCGACAAGAAACGCGGCCATGGCGACGGCCAGCAGAACGGCGATAATCCGGCGCGCGATCATGGCGCCCCCCGCGTTTTGGCCAAGGCGGTCACAAACGCCGCCGTGAGCAGGCCCGCGCCGATAACCGCTTCGGCCATGGCAACATCGACCGCCTGCAGAAAGGCGAAGACCACCGTCGAAGCAATGCCGAATACCGACAGGATCAGGATCGAGGTCAGCAGATCCTTCGTCAGCAACGCGCCCGCCGCCGCGCAGACCAGCAGACCCAGCAGCAATAGAAAGGGCCATTCAATAGTCATGTTCGTTCAATCCTCATGCGTCGCAATGGAAGCCATCGCTTCCCGAATTTCAAATGCTTTTGTCCGTATCGCCTTTCGTCTCCCGCTCGGCTTTGGCGTCCAGATAGTCCTGATAGTCGTCGACAACAAGACGATGACGTTCGTGTTCGGTGCGGTAGTTGGATCGGGCGATGGCATGCGTGGAGATCGGGTTGGTGACCATCAGGAACAGGCCGACCAGCAGGGTGCGAACCGCGTGCGCGGCATCGGGCGCGGTCAGCGCCAGTCCGGCCAGGATCAGCCCCGCGCCGATGGTCAGCCCCTTGGTGCCGGCATGCAGTCGCGTATAGGCGTCCGGAAAACGAATAATGGCGACGGTCATGGCAAAAGCGAAAAACGTGCCCAGCCCGATGCAGGCCCAGCCGCCAACCGCCAAAACAAGACCCCACATCAGGACACCTCGCCTTTCTCGATGAATTTCGAAATAATCAGCAGGTCGGCGAACATCAGCAGGGCGTACACCATGGCGATGTCCAGGAATATGACGCGCTCTAAAAGGTGCGCCAGCAGGACCAGCACAAGCGTGAGCAGAACGCCGACGGCGTCGATCGCCGCAACGCGATCGAGCAAGGTCGGGCCGCGCAATACGCGAAACAGACATCCGCCGGCAAACAACAAAAGCGCGATCATGACACCGATCATCCCAGCAGCCTCCTCACCCAGCGTCGCAACCCGCTGGTGACCCTGTCGTCCATGTCGGTGTCGCCGTAGCCGGTGACGTCGATCCAGTGCACATAGAGGTCGTCGTTCTCTTCGTCGTAATCGAGCGACAACGTGCCGGGCGTCAGTGTGATCAGGTAAGCCAGCAGCGTGGTGTGGTCGAGACTGGGAAGCCGCCCCTTGATCTTGACGATGCCCGGCCAGAAATCCATGGACGGGGCCAACGCCAAGTGCGCGATGTTGGCGCCGGACGCCAGAACCTTGACCATGAAAACCGGAATGAACAGCAGCAAACAAAACAGGCGCCGGACGATCAGCGACGGACGGACATTGCCGAGAAGCGTACCGCCCGGCGTGGAATCCGGAAGCCAGGCCGCATTCGCAAAAACCCGGCGCATCCACAGCGTGCCCAGCGCCGCGCAGATCAGGCCGGTCGCCATAATGGACAGGGACAGATCGACAAAAAGCAAAAGCCACGCGCCAACAATGCACAAAGGCAGCCACCATCGTCTCATGCGATCAACTCCCCGATTTCTTTTTTTCGGCAGGACGGCGTGATTAAGGCGCTATGCCTCGGCCTGGACTTGCGCCCGGCAGAGGGTGCCCGCGTTCGCGGGCAGTCCAGGCCGAGGCGAACGTCCAACATCCCCATTCAATAGCCGAGTTTTTTCACCGCGTCAAGAGCGCAACGCGACAGGCCGGCCACTAAGGGGCCGATGAACTCCATTGTTCGAAATGTTTTCCTCTTCCAGGCTGTAAGCCTGACGCAACAAAGCCT
>SLMC01000356.1 GCA_007133745.1 Kiritimatiellia bacterium | reverse complement strand
AGCCCGCGACATTCTGCGCCAGGCGCCGGGCGTCGCCGTCGCGGACGAGCCCGCCGTCAACGACTATCCCCATCCGCTGCGCGCAGCCGGCAAGGACGATGTGCTCGCCGGCCGCATCCGTCCGGACGATAGCGTCGAGAACGGCCTGTGCCTTTTCGTGGCCGGGGACAACATTCGCAAAGGCGCCGCGCTCAACGCCATTCAGATTGCGGAAAAGCTGATGGGTTCGTAACGCGAGCGGCGCAGACTTTTTTTGAAAATTATTGTTGCATCTCGAAACCCTTTTTTATAGGGTTTCTTTTCTGGAGGGCTTAAGCATGGGAAAACTTCTCAGGGTGCTGGTTATTTTTCTGTTCCTTCTCAGTTGCGCCGCTCTGACGCTGGGCATTATGCTTTTCGCCAAGCGCGAGCTTCTGAAAGGCCGTACGCAAGTCTTGGAAAGGCATGTCATCGCCTTGGGCGAAGCGTTCATCGAGGACGCGCCGCCCGAACCGGAAGAAGGCGTGTTTACCCCCAGGGACATCGACAACGTCGGCCCCGCCGTTATTGCCAATCCGGAAACCTCGACCTTCTGGGACACCTATAAATACCATTTGGAACGGCAGGATCTTGCGAAAATGCGCCTCAATACGCACGACCGCATCCGCACGCTCATGACCTACTACGTGCGCAGCACATTTGAAACCTACATGCTGACGGGCAACTACAAAATAGAAAAAGACCAAATCACTGGCATGCCTCGCACCCGAGTGGAACCCGGCGAAAACTTCAAGCCCACCATGCGGAACCTGCTGGAAGAAGTCATGGAAAAAGCCGGCGCCCAGTACGCCCTGCTCAACGATACCCGTCAACAGTTGACCCTGATCCGCGAAGAACTCGTACGCACCATTGAAGAACTGAACCAGCGCAAGCGCGATTTGCGCGCGGCTCTGGCGGAAATCGTCGAACTGAAAAATACCATTAGTCAGTTGAGAGCCGAAATCGCGCGACTGGAAGCCCGCATTCTCGAGCTCGAAGAGGAGGTGCGCATCCGACAGGAGAAAATCGAGGAACAGGAACGGAGAATCCAGGAACTCGAAGAGGAAGCCATCGAACTGAACGCCACGATCGAGGTTCTGAAAAAAAGGATCGCCGACCTGATCGAAATTCAGGGATACAAAGTCGAAGAAGAGTTCGCCACCGTACGCCTCGAGCCCGGCCCCAAGGGCAAGGTTGTGTCCATCAATCAGGAATGGAACTATGCGGTCATAGAATTGAGCGAGGAAGCCTTGGCCGAACTGCTCGGCATCCGGGTTCCCGACGGCCAGTTCCCGCCGCCGGCCGAATACCTTGTCAAGCGGCCCGACAGGGAAGAATTCGTTACGAAAGTCCGCCTGTTCCAAGTGAAAAGGACCAGAAGGCTGGCGATCGCCAACATTCTGACGGACTGGCAGCAAATCCCCGTTCAGGTTGGCGACGTGGTCTCCTTTTAGGGTTCGCGCCAAAAAGAACAAGCAGAGGATGCGTGTTTGTTTGTGAGTGTGTGAGCAGGGTGAGTGTGTGGGTGAAAACTCACAAACTCCCAAACCCACATACCCACACACTTGGGTTGCGGGCGAAGCCCGCCTTGTTTTTCACCCACGCACTCACACACTCGCTCGCGGACAATCGAGCATCCATGATTTGCGACGTCGGAATAGCGTCTAAGATTTGCCGCATGCCGTTCGTTGAAAGATATACACCTTGAACGGATCGCGAAGTCCGCGCAAGCATATTGACTTGCTTCCATAGAACCGCAAGGGAGACATCATGCCACACCGCTTCAATACGCGTCTTCATCGGATACGCCTCGTCTATATTACGGGCGCGCTTGCGTTTTTAACGCTTGTCGGCGCGCTTCAGGCCCAGATGCCGGGCAACGCCCTGGCCGGCGCCGTCGATCCCGTACAGGAATTGGAATTCAAATTCGCCGAAGCGCTGATCGATGCCGGCATGCCCGACTACGCCAAAATCGTGCTCGATCGCATCCCGAAAACACGCGAAAACCAAATCCGCATGGAAGTCCTTGAAATTCGCGGGTTGATCGCTCTGGGCCGGTTCGACGAAGTGCGTCAGATCATCGCCCGCCGTCCCGACCAGAACAGTCCCGGCACCTGGGCCATGAAACTCGCGCTGGCCGACGGCCATTTCGCTTGGGGTCAGTTCAAGGAGGCGCGCACGCTTTACACCCAGTTCTTCAAAGCCTATCCCGACGCGCCCCCGGAAGAATTGAACACGTTCTTTAGGGATTCCGCCTATAAATTCGCCCAGATGCTCCTTCTGATCGGCGAAGAGCGCGAAGCCATCAAAGCCTACCAAACCGTTTTGAAGGCGGAACTCGAAGACCATGTCAAACGCCAAATCACAACGGAAACCGCCGAACTGATGGTCAAAGTGGCCGAAAACCTTCCGTCCGCCGAGCGCAAAAGAATGATCCCTGAAATCGAAAAACTCTTGGATGCAGTGCTTTACGGCGGCGTCGACCTCTGGTTCGGCAAGGCTATGGCGCTTACGGCGCACCTGCGTCTTATGTCAGACGACGTCGAAGGGGCCATGTTCATTCTGGAATCCAACTGGGACCAACTGGTGGAACTGGACGGCATTTTAAGGCACGAGGAAAAGGAAACCGGTCAAAACCTAACCCGTTTCAGCCCCCTCGCCCATGCGCGTTACATGATGGGCGACATGCTTCTGACCGAAGCGAAAAAAATCAAGCCCTGGCCG
Organism: Kiritimatiellia bacterium; assembly: GCA_007133745.1. Lineage (GTDB taxonomy): Bacteria > Verrucomicrobiota > Kiritimatiellia > UBA8416 > SLMC01 > SLMC01. The sequence continues at coordinate 5,359 of SLMC01000356.1, read as the reverse complement.
CCGACCGGCGATAATCGCGTCAAAGCTTTCGAGCTTTTAGCCGAATCTCGCGACAGCCGAGGCCGAAGAAAAGACGGCGCATTCCGTCATTTCCTTAATGTTTTCTACCAGTACCCCGCCTCGCAATGGGCGCCAGCGGCCGGAAGAAAGGCCGAAGAAGTCAAGCGCATGATCGAGGAGGACATCAAGCCGCGGAAGTTCGATTACACCATCGATCCCGAACGGGTCGCCGCCGTGGAACGCGAGCAGTTCCAAGTCGCCCGCGTTCTCTACAATCAACAACAGTTCGCCCAAGCCGCAGAGGCCTACATCCGCGTACTGAACATTTTCCCGGAAACGGAAACCGCCGTGGCCGCCCTAGGCGAGCTGGCCCTCTGCTATATCGAAATCCCGCTGGTCGGCACGGTGGACGACGCCACGCGCGAAGAGTCCGAACGCATGGTCGACATGCTGGTCAGCTACATCTCGGAACGGTTCAACAAGAGCCCGCATCTGAGCACTTTGGCCGGGGATCGGGTGCTGCGCATTGCCGGCAAGTTCGAGGAACTGGGCCGACGCACCAAGCGCGACGGGGTGTACAACGTTTTCTTCTCGTCCTTTACCGAACATCCGCGCACGCCGGCCTTGCTCTACTCTGTGGCTCAGGAAAACCTTGACGCCAACAATCTGGACGGCGCCTTGGCCTATTTTACGCAAATTGCCACCAATTACCCCGGCAACCGCGTCTATTTCCCCTCGCTCAGCCGAATCGCCCAAATCCACAACCGCAGGGAGAACGTCGCCGAGGAAATGACTGTCCTGCAAAAGCTCGTTGAAGAGCTCGACAAGGAAACCTCGCCCGGACACCTGCTGGCCGGCGCACTGTATCGCCTGGCCTACGCGCACCGGTCCATGGGCATTCAACTGCTTCGCTCGGACAGGGAAGACAAGAAAGAAGACGAAACCGACGCCGACACTGCGGCCGATCCGAAACCCGAAGACGAGGCCCCCGTAAAAGACCCGAAAGCCGAAGGCGAAAAGCATATTCTCGTCGCCATCGATCGCTATACGAAACTCAGGGAAATGCTGTCAGGAGAAGATGCGGGCCGGTTTCAATCCTCCGCCGAAGAAGCGGAAAACAACCAACGCATGATCGAGGGATGCCTCTTCTACATCGGTTTCTGCCGTTCTCTGCTGACCCAGCCGCCCGACAAGGTCAACGATCATCGGCGCCAAGCCATCGCCATGTACGAAAATCTCTTGAAACGGCATCCCAAATCGCAATTCGCACCGCCAGCCTACAGCCAGATCGGCACGCTATGGACCATACTGGAAGAGCCTGAAAAAGCCCGTGAAGCCTTGAATCGCCTCCAAAAAGAGCATCCCGATTCGCCCGAGGCCAAGAACGCCCTGTTCATGCTCGGCATGAACCTGCTGGAATTGGGCATGCGGGCGGAAGCGGTCAAAATCTTCTCGGAAATGTTCCGGTCGACCGGCACATACTCCCCCTTTCAAATCATGACGGCAGGCAACGAGCTGAACAAGGCCGGCCAACACGAGATTGCCCTCCAGGCCTTCAACCAGATCATGAGCGGCCTGAAACCCGGCACATCCATGCACGAACTGGCTGTTCTGGGGCGCGGACAGGCGCTGCTTGAAACCGGCGACTTCGCCGAAGCGATCAAAATGTTGGAGACGGTCGTAACCATGTATCCCAAGTCGCGCAGCATTGTCCCGGCCTCGACCTTCCTGAGCCGAGCCTATGCCGAAACGGCCATGCGCGAAAGCGATGCCGCCCGACGCCTCGAGCTGTTCAACGAGGCCGTGAGACGTTTGAACCATGTGCGCAAATTCGATAAAACGCGCGTGGATCGCGCCAAATCGAACCTGGCCGTCGCCAACATTTTCACGCTGCGCGTCAAGGCCGAAGAAAAGTTCGGCACACCCGAAAGCGTCAAGGAAAATATCCCGCGCGCCATTGTGCCGCTGCTGACCATGATCATCGGCGCGCAATACGACAACCCCGAGGAACTGCCCTACATCGAAGAGGCGTTTTTCAGAATCCTTCCCCTTTACATTCAGGACGAACGCTGGCGCGACGCCTACCAGCAGGCGGAAGAGTACATCGAGCATTTCCCGCGCGGACGCTACCTGAGCGAAATCCGGCAGTGGCGGGGTCAGGCGGAAACCCGCATGGTCATGCTGGGCATTGCCCGGGACGAGGGCGACGAGACAACGGCCACGGACTACGTGCCGCCGGATGACGATCTTGAAGACCATGTCGACCATGTTGCTGAAAAAGAGGAAGAAGCTGTAGCGGAAGTGGCTGTAGAGGAAGAAAAGGAGAACCCCGATGAAACACAACAGGAATAGCGCAACCATACGGAACCCGTTCGCCCGTTGGGCGACAACCATGGCGGCTTTGCTGGTTCTGGCCTCCGGCGCCGGCGCCCAGCAAGCAGGCATACAGGGCATCATTCTCCAGAGAGACGGCCAACGCATTCCGTCCGCCGGCGCCGGCGTTATTCGGTGGCTGCCCGCGCGGGAAGCCTACATAATTACGGCCGACGGTGTCCGGCTTGAAATTCCGCTGCGGCAAGTGCGGGAAGTGCGCACGGCGAAGCCCCGTCAATTCGATGCGGCGGAAAACGCCGTCCGAACCAGGAGATACGCGCCGGCCATACCTGTGCTGGAAAAAATTGTGACCGATTATCGCAGACTGCAATGGGACATCCCGGCTGCGCGCCTGCTGACGCAAGCCTATATGGGAATGGGCAACCCCGCCGAAGCGGCGAAAAAGGCCGAGGTCGCCATCTCGGGCAATCCGGACGTATGGCAGGATATGGAATTCGCGCGTCTGTACTGGGACGCGCTGTCCAAGTCCGGCCAAAGCGGCAGGCTGGGAAGGATTCTGCTGCAGGGCATCGAACACGGCTCGCGCGAAACGGCCGCAGCAGCCCAGATAATGCGGGGCAACATCGACTTCGATCAAGGCCGCTACCGCGATGCGCTGGTGGACGGCTATTTGCGCACCATCATGCTGTTCAGGGACGTCAAGCAGGTGCAGCCCGAAGCCCTGTACAGGGCTGTCCGCGCCCATGAACAACTGGGCGAACATTCGCACGCCGAAAAATTCAAAAAAATGTTGTTGTCAGACTACCCACAAAGTTCGTACAGTAAGGATCTTCGTTCGGGAAGCTGATTTTTAGTGAAATACCTACAGAAAGGAAACCCCTGTTTATGAAGAAGGCCGCCTTGACCATTCTGTTGTTGTCCGCCGTTTCGTTCAGCTTTTTCGTGGTTCCCGCCATCGCGCAGGACGCGGCCGCACCCGTCGGCGAACTCATCGACCAGGAAACCGGGCAAACGGCTGTCGCGCCGACGGCGCCCTCGTCAACGGGCTTTTTCAGCGTCATTTTCAGATCCGGCCCGCTGGGCATCATCCTGTGGCTGGCCATTTTCGTCGCAGCCGGTTTGGGCGTGTATCTGGCCGTGGACTGCGGCATTCTTGTGCGCGTCAAGCAAATCATGCCGCCTCAACTTGTGCAGAACGTCACCGACTCCATGGCCGAAGGCGATGTCCTGAAAGCCCTGCAGAACTGCGAAGACGAGCCCGGCCCCATGGCCAACATTCTCATGGCCGGCTTCAGCCATGTCGAGGAAGGATTCGACGTGATTCAGGACGCCATCTCGACCGCCGCCGATCTCGAAGCCGAACGCATCATGCAGAAAATCACCTGGCTCTCCGTCGTCGGCAACCTCGCCCCGATGCTCGGGCTGCTCGGTACTGTCCAGGGCATGATCGGCGCATTTTCCGAACTGGCCGGCGGGGGCATGGACATCGGCGTACTGGCCTTGAACATTTCGCAGGCGCTCTACACCACGGCAGCGGGCCTGACCATTGCCGTGCCTTGCGTGGCCGGTTTCTACAGCTTCCGCAACGCGGCCAACACCATCGTGCTGCGCATGGAAGCCATGACCATGGAGCTGATCAAGGACCTGCGCAACGTTGAAGTGGTCGACGAATAATCGCCACACTTACAAGAAAACATCTGCCACGGAGGGCACGGAGAATACGTTGATTGAATCCCTCTTTTTCTCTTTACTCCGTGTCTCCGTGAACTCTGTGGTGAAAATAATTTGGGTTGCGGGCTCAGCCCGCATTGAATTACCCTAGTCAAACAGGGAGAAGACATCATGGCCAAACGAAGAGCGGAAATGGCCGAGCTAAACTTGACGCCGATGATCGACGTCGTCTTTCAGCTCATCATCTTCTTCATTGTCACCGTCAAGATGAACGAGGAAATCAACGAGGACATCATTCTCGAAGACGCGCCTCATGGCCCGGTCATCACCAGTGACACCGACCCGAGAACCCTGATCATCGAAGTGGACCGACGCGGCCGCATTTCCATAAACAATGTGCCCATGTCGCAAGGCCGGTTGCGCAAAATACTTGTCGGTCGGTGGAACCGCTATCATGGCGCCTTCCCCGTCATGATTCGCGCCGACTACCGTTCGCAGCACCAGCATGTGCGATCGGTTATGGATATTTGCTCGTCTATCGGGTTATGGCGCATCAACTTTGTCGCCGTGCAGGAACACAAGGCGACGGCCGGCAGACACAAAGGTCGCAAAGACCGTTACCGTTAAATAGCGGGAGGACGCGTCATGAAACGCAAAAAAACCGTCAGAAAAAACGCTGAAAACCCGCAGCTCGAGATGACGCCCATGATCGATGTCGTCTTTCAGCTTCTGATCTTTTTCATCGTTACGCTCAAACAGGAAGATATTCTCGCCCATCTGGATATCTCCAGGCCGGCCCCCGATTCCGAACAGCGAGATGAACAGGTCGAGGAAATGGTTGAAGTCATCATTGGCCACCTGCAGACCGGCTTTAGTATGAACGGGGTCATCATGACCCTCCCGGAACTGGACCGGCGCATGCGCCAGTTGGCGTCCGTGGACAAAGAAGTGCCTGTCATTATCAAATGCACCGGCCCTTCCCGCCACCGCAGACTCATCGAATTCCTCGATATTTGCGCCAAATACGGGCTGAAAAATCTTTCCGTCTTCAGCATGTAAAGGCTAAGAAGGATTCAGGCGGGCTTCGCCCGCAACCCAGGTGTGTGGGTATGTGGGTTTGGGAGTCGCCAATCCTAATCGCACTCTTCACTCTCGCTAATCCTGCCGGAGGCAGCTTTCTCTTGTGGTTGTCGAAAAGTACGGAAAACAGCTCCGCTGGGATTGGGGATTAAGAGAGTGCGATTAGGGTTGGCGAGAAGAAAAATGTTCTTGCCAAACGGTCGAGCCTGCGATGCCATTTCCACGCTCGAAACGGTAGAAGCTTTTCAATTCTCGCCGGTGGAACCGGTGGATT
>SLMC01000380.1 GCA_007133745.1 Kiritimatiellia bacterium | reverse complement strand
TCCAGTTCTGGGTGAAATGCGGCGAGCATGATGCGCCGCTGATGACGTTCGGCACGGCCGGCGGGTTGCGCGGGCTGGCGATCAGCAATCGGGTGGTGACAGCGATCGGGTATGCGGCCGGCGCCTATCCGAACATTTACGTGAACGGGAATCCGCTTTCGCCGCGGCTGCACAACAATTGGAATCATGTGGCGCTGGTCTGGCCGACGGGCACGACCTTCCCGAACTTGCAAATCGGGCGTGTGGACGGTGCTTATTTCCGAGGCATGCTCGACGATGTCGCGGTCTATGCGCACGAGCTGGGTCCGGCCGAAATCGTGGAGACTTACGTGCGGGGCGCGCCGGAGATAGCCGGGCGGTTGCGCTTACAGGCGCGGGCTTCGGACGATCCGGACTTCGACGGCGTGCCGTTCGTGGGGCCGGGCGGCAATCCGGACGCCTATTTCCTGGTCTCGCCCGTGACACTGCCTTCGCTGAGCGGCCGGTATTTTCAGTATCGCGTGCTGCTGGACGGGCCGGGCGACACGACGCCGGGCTTGATTTCGACGCTGATCCGCTATGCGGGTCTGACGCAGACGGTGCGCGACAACGAGGCGTCGCATTTCTATGCCGGCTCGATCGCGGACGAGCGGCTGAACCCGCTCTGGTACGGCGAGGCGGTACGGTTGCGGGAATGGTGGGTGTTGGGTCCGCCCAATGTGCGGGCGGCGGATTTCGGCGCGACGCTGTCGAGCGCGTGGCATCTGGACGGGGACTGGACGGATCCGGTTGGCGGCGCGAACGGCACGCCGGTGGGCGGGCCGGGCTTTTCGACGGACGCGATGGTGGGCAGTCATGCGGCGGCGTTCGACGGGGTGGACGACCGGGTCGGGCTGGCCAATGCGCAGGTGAACGACGGCCGTTTCTCGCTCGGGCTCTGGTTCCGGAGCGGCACGACCAACCGTTGCGCGCTGGCTTCGACATTGCCTGCGGGTCAGACCCGCTATTTCCGGCTCGAGCTGAACGACGACGGGTTCGGCAATCCGGCGGGCGGCACGGTGGCGCTGCTGTACACCGACGGCGGGCCGGAACGGCGGCTGGTCGGTCGGCGCCGGAACTTGAACGACAACCGCTGGCATCATGCGCTGATTGTGCGCAACGAGAGCCAGATGCTGCTCTACATTGACGGCATGCTCGAGGCGGTGGACACGATGGGGGCCGGTTACGGCGACATCGACCAGGCGGCGATCACGCTGGGCTACAGCGCGGCGTCGGGTTATTTCGCGGGGCTGCTCGACGAGGTTGTGCTCTTTCACGAGGCGTTGGCGCCCGGTGAAATCGGGCAGTTGGCCGGGGCCGGCTACAAGACCTTGACGCGGCCGGACCTGATGGGTACATTGCGCGGCGGACGCGAGGACAATACGGAACCGGCGATATGGGAAACGCTGGCCTGGAGTCCGGACGGCCTATACGGCACGACCGTGCCGGGTTCGGAGACGTGGGTGGTCGGGCAATGGTCGCTGGACGAAGCGGCGGGGCAGGCGCTGGACAGCAGCGGCAACGCCAATCACGGCACGATCAGCGGCGGCACGCAGGATCAGCCGGGCCGGTTCGGGCGCAGTGTTCGGCTGGACGGAACGGGCGGGATCGCGATCGGCGGGACGGCCGGTCTGGAGCCGGGCACGGAGCTGGCGGTCAGCGCCTGGATTCGGGCCGACGCGACGGATAGCCGCATGATTTTCGACAAGCGCAACGCGACCGGGACGGCGGGCTATGCGCTCGGGCTCGATGCGGTTGGGCGTCCGTTTGTCCGGATCAATGCCGTGACAGCGACCGCCGCCTTGCCGATCCGGGCCGGGGTCTGGCATCATCTGGTCGGCCAGTTTTCGGCGGACGGCGTGTTGCAGATTTTCGTGAACGGCGACATGGCCGGGCGCGAGACGCTGGTGGGCGGGCTGGCGCACGGGGGCATGCCCTTTATCGGGCGGACCGGCGCCGGAACCGAGCGCTTTCAGGGCTGGGTTGACGAGACGGTGGTGTTCAGTCGCGCGCTGAGTCCGACGGAAATTCAGGATCAGTACCGGGCCGGCATCGCGACGCTGGCTTTTCATGCCGAAACCGAGACGCCGGATCCGGCGTCCGGTTTTATCGGACCGGACGGCACGGCCGCCACGTTCTTTCGGGATTGGCACGGCGCGGACATGAAGGCCGGGATACCGCTTGGCCGCTATTTCCAGTATCAGGCCTATATGGCGACCGAGGATCATCGGCATGGTCCGATTCTGCGCGGGATCAGCGTCGATGTTTCGAGCTATTCCAGTGTGTATCCGAGCGTCGAGCCGGTCGAAGCGAATGCGCCCTATTTCTCCGGTCGGCTGCTCGGGTTTGCGCATAGCATCGTACCGGGCGAACGGACGGACGTGCAGTATCAGGTCAGCGGCGACAGTGGCGGGTCGCCGGTCTGGCATTACTGGGATGCGCCCAATACCCGCTGGGAACCGGCTGCGGGCGGGTTCGGCTATCCGCTCGAGACCAGCTCGGCCGCCGAGATCGCGACCGGGATCGGCTCGTTCTACGATCAGCTCTACGACAAGACAGGCGGCCAGTTCCGGTTTCGGGCGTTTCTAAAATCGGACGGCGACCGTCAGATCAAGCTGGAACAGGTGCGGCTCACCGCCGCCGACGGGCGGCTGACCGTGCTGTTTCCGAACGGGGCGGAGACCGGCGCCGAGGCGCTGGTTGTGGGCGTGCCCTACGATATCCGCTGGGAACATGACGGGATCGTGAGCGACAGCCTCGAGATCAACCTGTACCGGGACAGCGGGGCCACGTTCGTGCGCACGTTGGCGACGGGCATCCCGAACACCGGCGTGTACAATACGGTCATCACCGAAGACGAAGGCGCCACGTATCGCATCCGGATTCGGGACCTGAACGATCCGGCGATTTACGACTGGTCGGACGGCGACTTCGAGTTCATCAAGGACTTGCGCATCACGAGTCCGGATGGCGGCGAGCGCTGGTATATCGGGACCACGAACACGGTGACCTGGGACTCGTGGGGGCAGGGCGGGCTCGAGCTGGGCAGTCGCGTCTCGCTGTGGTTCAGTCATAATGCCGGCACGAACTGGTTCGAGATCACGTCGTCGGCCAACCGGCCTCCGAACCAGGTGGGCAACAACGCCTACGTGTGGCTGACCCCGACCAACATCGCGAACTACGTCTCGGAACGCGCGCTGATGGGCGTCTCGACACCGGGCGCGCTGGACCCGGTATCCGCCTTTTACGGCGACATCTCGAACGACCGCTTCACGATGGCGGGCATCGCGATTACCTATCCGTCCGCCGGGGCCGGCATCAAGATGGGCAATCCGATCGACATCGCTTTCACGGCGGCGGGGGCCGGTGACGGCGGGGCGCTTATCGAATTCTATGACGGCGTGGCTTGGAGCGTATTGGCGACGAATGCGCCCTGCGTGCCGGGCGCCAACACCTTTACCACCGAGCTGCTCGCGCCGAACCCGACCGAGCAGGCGCGGCTGCGCATCACGGCCAACGACGATCCGCTCGTGACCGGCACATCGTTCCCGTTCGTGCTGGCGGATATCAATATCCTGAGCCCGAAAGGCGGCACGCCCGCCGAACGCGACCGCTGGCGGATCGGCACCGATCAGACGATCGAATGGACAGCAGGCGGCGCGGGCGACACGGTGGACGTCCATTACTCGACCGACGGCACGAACTGGACGGCGATCGCGACCGGCTACCCGAACACGAACAGCACGGACACGATCGTCACCAACCGCATTCCGTGGACGGTTCAGGGTCCGCCCTCGGACAACGGTCGCGTTCGCATCCGCTCGATCACGCAGGCGGACCTCTATGCGATTACCCTGCCGTTCGACATTACGGGCGTGCAGATCACCTCGCCGAACGGCGGCGAGACCTGGGAATTCACCGGCACCAACGAGGTCACCTGGCTGCACCGCTCGACCGCCGGGCTGGTGGATCTGTTCATTACCTATACCGACGCGGCGAACACCAACCAGTACGAGACGCTCGATACGTTTGTTTCGATCTTCGACGGACGCTGGACGATTACGCCCGACAAGGTGCGTCGGCCTTCGACCATGGCGCGGGTCATGATCAAGGCGCAGGGTACGCCGGAATACGATATTTCGGACAACCTGTTCACCATTCGCGGGCTGTCCGCGACGCATCCGACCAATGCGTCCATGGTGACCCTGGGCGCGACCGTGCCGGACGGACTGCAATGGTATTCCGCTCGTACGGAAAGCACGACCGCCCAGTTGCTGTATTCGTCGAACGGGGTCGATTTCAACGATGTCATCACGTTTTCCGGGTTGCCGTTTATCGGCAACGTGGATGCGGGCACAAGCTGGAACCATCACGACTGGGTTGTTTCGCGGCGCTTGCGGCCGTCGCTCAACGCGCGCGTCAAGGTGGTGGCGGGCGCTTACGAGGCGGTCACGCCCCCGTTCACGATGCGCGGCATCCGGATCACCCGTCCGCAGGCGGGCGATATGCTGACCATCGGCGCGAACGAGGGCGTGCAATGGGCGTCGGCCGGGCTGGCGGACGCGGCCTGGACCAGCAACGCGCTGTCGGTGGCCGGCATGGGCGGACCGTTCCTGAATGTCGGGGTTGGCGATGCGGGTACCGATGCCTCGTTCATCCTCAACAACGGGTTCCTGTGGGCGGTCGATCCCGACTTGGATCCGACCACGAACGCCGTGATCCGCATGAGCGTCTATACGCCCGCACAGGATACCGACGTGATCATGTATTCCGATCCGTTCACCTTGCGCGGTCTGAAGCTGACCAGTCCGGCGTCGGGCACGAACTGGTTCCTGGGCGAGACGCGTCCGATCCGGTTCCGGGCCGCCGGCCTCGGCGGCAGCGCGCAGGCGACCTTGCACTATTCGCATAACGGCGGCGCCACGTTCGATACCGCGCGTCCGATCGCGCAGAACGTGCCGGTCCTCGACGGGCTCAATACCCGGAACTGGGCGATCGAGGCGTCGGAAACCTGGACGCGCATGCCGTCCACCAACGCGGTGGTGCGCGTAACGGTTGGCGCCTATCAGGGCGTTTCGCAACCGTTCCGCATGAGCGGCATCAAGGTCACGCGCCCGATCGGCTCCGACATCTGGGCCGTGTCGGACTTGACCAACACCATTCGCTGGGCGGCGGTGGATGCGACCGGCGTGTACGATCTCAGCTTTACGCGCTGGGCCGGCGCGACGCCGGTTCATACCGAAACGATCGCGACCGGCGTGACCGGCACGCAATACGACTGGACCATGCCGATATCCGCCGTGGGCGACGAAATCACCATTACGGTGACGGACGGCACGCTGTCCGGCATCTCCGAGCGGTTCGAGGTGGTCATGGAACCCTCGATCCGCATCGTGGCGCCGGCGGTGGGCGAGTTCTGGAAGGTGAACGGCACGAACACGATTCTCTGGAGCCGGGGCGGCAACATGGTCAACGATTTCGAGGTGAGCTATTCGGCGTATCCCTACGACATGACGAATCTGCTGGCTCAAGGCGCGTTCCCGCTTGACGACGGCATGTTCAGCTATGTCTGGACTCCGATCCCGAACGCGATCGGGCCGATGCGGCTGATCATCGTCAACCGCGCGAATCCGGACATTGCCGACACGTTCGATCAATTCGAGGTGGCGGCCCGCTTCGAGATTCAGCCGTTTGTCGGCGATATTTACGCGTTGGAACCGAATCCGGTGAACTGGACCACGCGCGGCTCGCTGTCGGGCGGCGTGGACTTCTACTACTCGACCGATCCGCAGCGGGCCACGAACAGTTGGGTCAAGATCAACACGGCCCCGTTCACGGCGATCGCCCACAACCAGCCGAGCACCTATCTCTGGACGGTGGCCGACGTGAAGACCGATACCGTCTGGTTCCGCATCCAGGACGCGAACTACAGCCGCCGGTTCCCCGCTAACGCGCCGGGCCCGTACGACGATCTGGGCATGTTCGAGGTCAAGTACTACCAGATTCTGTGGAACGTGCGCGACGCCGCCACCTCGAACCATCTGGGCAAGCTCAGCGTCAGCGACAGCTCCGGCTGGTCGCAGTCGGGCATGGTCTCGCCGGTTCTGCGCGAGTATCCGTACGGGGTGTGGGACACGGTCTGGATGCGCGAGTTCTTCGCCGACAGGGTCGTGTTTCAATGGACTTCGCGTCCATCGCGCGCGATCGACGTCTATATGCAGAAATCGGACATCGAGCCCGATTTCCGGGTTATGGCGAATTTCGCCTACAATACGGTGGCGCGCAGTTTCAGCATCCAGTCCTGGGTCGAGCGCGGCGGTCAGATCATGGGCACGCCGGAACGCAACACGATCAAGGTGTACGATACGGTCGGCGTGCTGGTCGCGACCCTGACGACCACCGAGGCGCTGGACGGCGTGTTCCGGCAGGTCTGGGACGTGGGCGCGACGGAAGCCGCGCTCGGCCGCACGTTCTCGAGCAGCGACGTGTTTTTCGCCCGCGTCGAAATCACCTATTCCGGCGTCACCTATTCGTCCGGCCTGACTTTCATGCTGCGTCAGGCGGCCAGCGACGAGATCGAGACGGTGATTGACGCCATTGGCGATTCGACCCAGCTCATGCTCGACAGCGTGGAAGGCGTGGCGACCAACGTGACGGCGATGCGCGGCGTGCTCGACCAGTTCCGCGCCGAGACCGGCGCCGGCCTGACCAATGTGCTCGATGCCGTGGACGGCGCGCGCGTGGAGCTGCTGGACGCGGCGGCGACCAACCGCGTCCTGATCGGCGAGGCGCTGACGGGGCTGGAGGGCATCGCCGGCGATGTCAGCGTGATTCTGCCGCACGTCACGAACCTGACCTGGCAAGTCGGCGCCATTGAAGACGATACCGCCAGCGGGCTGGCCCGCATCCTGACGCGACCGACCACCTTGGCCCTCGGCTCGACCAACACGATCCTGTACAAGTCGCGGCCCGGCTACGGCGCCGCCGTGACCTTGACCGTCACGCCCGGCGGCGTCAGCGTGCCGATGACCGAAATCGTGCCCGGCATCTACCAGCGCGCGGATTTGATCGCCAACTGGGGCACGGGCTTCTATGTGATTACCTGTACGGACGCGCGCGCGACGGACAGCCTGATCGTCAACGTGACCGATGCCGATCCCGACTTGACCGACACGCTGCTGACCGGCGTGAGCGATACGCTCGATGTCATGGAAGGCGAGCTGGCCGATATTCGGGCCCTGGTCGAAGTGCTCGAGACGGCCGGCGACATGACCGGCATCATGGACGCTATCGGCGATGTGAAACAATCGGTTGAAGCGCTGGGCGATGCCGGCGACTTGACGGGCATCATGGACGCCATCGACGACGTGGCACGGGCGCTTGACGGCCTGGATACGACCGGCGAGCCGGTCGATTTGACCGCCCTGACCCGTATCGAGGAACAGCTCGGCACACTGGCCGACAGCGACGCCGGCACGACCTTGCTGCAACGGCTCGATACGCTTTCCACCCAACTCGACGGCGTGGGCGCCGCCGCGACCGATGCCGCCAAACGCGCGCAGGCCGCGCGCGGCGAGGCCGGTACGGCGGCCACCACCATCCAGCAGGTGCGCGCCGAGCTGGAACGCGGCGACCTGAACGCCGTCAAGGCCATGCTGATGCAACTGGAAGAGTCGATGCTGAACGCGCAAAATGAATTGAAGGCCATTTCCAAGGATGTGCCCGTGGAGACCTATTACGAGTCCATGACCCGCATGTCGGAAACCATCCGAGCTATGGCCGAAAGCCGCGGATTCCGGAACTGGCTGCAACTGGACGACACGCTCCCCGAAGCGCTCGACAAGGGCGCCGACCGCGAAACCGTCGGTATCCTGAACCGGACCATGGACGAAATGCGCGCCGAGCTGCGCCTGGTCCAGCGGCTCATGGACGAGATGATCAACGAACCCGTCGTGGAATCCGTGCTACTGAGCACGGAGTAGCGGGGAGGGGGAAGGAGCGGGAACGTGCGTTCGTGGGATCGTGCGTTGGTGCGTTCGTGTGTTCGTGGAGCGGCTCGGCTCTTGACTGGGCATAGCTTTAGCGACGCCTGTTCCCGAGCCGGATTAGCCGGACGCGGAACAGGCTTCGCAAGGCCTTCGCCCTGTCAGGAGCGCGTCCGCTCCGGCACGGAAGAGCCGCTCGGACGTAGGGCGGACTTTCAGTCCGCCCATCAGGAGACCGACTGAAAGTCGGTCCTACGGCGC
>SLMC01000359.1 GCA_007133745.1 Kiritimatiellia bacterium | reverse complement strand
GCGCATTGCAAATGATCCTCGACTGCAGCCTCCCGTAGGAGTCTGGGCAGTGTCTCAGTCCCAGTGTGGCTGATCATCCTCTCAGACCAGCTACCCGTAAGCCTTGGTAGGCCGTTACCCTGCCAACAAGCTGATGGGACGCGGGCTTCTCCTCAAGCGACAGGCCCCGAAAGGTCCCCGCCTTTAGTCCTTCCGACATGCGTCGGAAAACCACATCCGGTATTAGCTCCCGTTTCCAGAAGTTATCCCGAACTTAAGGGCAAATTACCCACGCGTTACTCACCCTTCCGCCACTCTCCACCCGCTCTTCTCTCCCGAAGGATTGAACAACAGGCTTCTCGTTCGACTTGCATGCCTAATCCACGCTACCAGCGTTCGTTCTGAGCCAGAATCAAACTCTCCGAATGATAAATGCCATTCATGCTACCGGCAAGCCGACAGCATGTTTTGCACTATCAGATGGTTCAACCCCAACACAAGCCTTAACTGAATTCGGCTTCCGCGCGTCCGAAGACTCGCTTCATACCGAACCAGCGGGCAAGTCACACCGCTTCACAACTCGAAGCAGTGTTCCAAGCGAACTATTCCGTTGTCAAAGAACAACACACAAAAAGCAGGCTCCCTCTCACCCTCTTGAACTCGCGGATAAGAGGACCCCGCTTTGAATGCCGTATTCCCCTGCGATCGTTAGACCGCTCCTAAATACAAAAAACAAGCTATGCGAATTTTTGAAATCCGTCAACAACTATTTTCAACTTTTTTTCAACCAAGGAAAATACCGCAAAAAAACTAAGAAAAATGCGAACATTAAGAGTCTTTCAGTGCGGCGTAGCCCGTACTTAAAGCCTTTTAACAAGCAACTCCAGAGGGTCTGCGCGCACCCTCGCAAAACTCTGTCATGAGACCGTCAATCCATGAATCCCGACAGGAAAGCCGACTGGTGTACGCCCGGCCAGACGGCAGAATGGCGGTGACCCCCGTTCGCACGCATGTGGGTTCCGTGCTTCCGGGCACAGGAACATGGTCCTTGATCCGTGTGCAGTGGCCGACTCGAACGCCGGGAACATCCGTAATGGCGTTATGGATGCCGGGCGCAAAGCGTCCTATTCGGATACCGAGTTCACGCAGCGTTGGACGGGCGGCTTCAAGCGGCTGAATGGCGGCCTGGAGCTTACGCGGCGAGCGCAGCGCCAAGCCGTAGCGACAATACCCGAGCGACCTGCGCCGCCGCCTGCGCTCGCCGTTTTCATTCAGCATGGTATTTTTTCTTGTTGCGCCGCCTGCGGGTTCATGTACTATGCCTCGAACGTAACAAGCGTTCGAACCGTTGGCCATGAGGACTTTTTGTCTTGACCCCCGCAACCATAGCCAAAATCGACCGGCTGGCCGGTCGCCCGCTTTGCGCGCTGCTGACCCTCCTGGATTGGCCGCGACGTCTGCTCGCGCCGGCACGCAAAACGGACCCGAAAAAAATTCTGTTCGTCAAGCTCGTCGAAATGGGCTCCACCGTGCTGGCCTGCCCGGCCTTCGAAGAAGCTGAACGAAAGATCGGACGCGACAACCTTTACATCCTGGTGTTCAAGCCCAACCGCGCCATCGTGGACATGCTCCCGTTCTTCCGCCCGGAAAACGTGATCACGGTCGACGACACCAGCCTGACCGCGTTCATCCCTTCGCTCCTGCGCGCCCTGCGCCGCATCCGCGCCGCAAAGATCGACACGGCCATCGATATGGAAGGGCTCACCCGCGCTTCGGCCATTATTACGCGTCTGACCGGCGCGCGTACGCGTGTCGGCTACCGCAACTTCACCGCCGAGGGTCCTTATCGCGGCCGCCTGTTCACCCACGAACTCAACTACAATTTTCAGCATCACGTCAGCCGCATGTTCTGGGCCCTGACTCGCGCCGCGCAAGCCGACCCGCGCGAAATCCCGCTGCTCAAGGAAACCCCGCCGATACCGTTGCCGCCGTTGCCCGTGTTTCAACCCGAACCCGAAGACCTTCGCGACACGGCGCGGCTTATTCGCCAACAGGGCGGCCATCCGGCCCTCTTTCCCTCTGTCGTGCTGCTGAACCCGAACTGCAGCGACCTGCTGCCGCTGCGGCGCTGGCCGACCGAACGATTCATCGAGCTGGGCCAACGGCTTCTGGCCGAGCGCGACGACGTGTGCGTCATCGTAACGGGCGCGCCGGACGAAACGGAAGGCGCGCGGGCCATCGCCGCAAGCATCGGCAAACCGCCCCGCGTTCTTTCGCTGGCGGGCCACACCACGCTCCGGCAACTGCTGACCCTCTACGGACTGAGCCGACTGCTGATTTCGAACGATAGCGGACCCTGCCACTTCGCTTCGCTCGCCCCCGTGCGCGTCATTGCCCTGTTCGGACCCGAGACGCCTTTGCTCTACGGTCCGCTCGGCCCCGGCAAACGCTGCGTCAGCGCCGGACTGGCCTGCAGCCCCTGCGTCAACATCCTGAATCATCGCTTCTCGCCCTGCCTGGACAACCGGTGCATGCAGGCCATCTCCGTCGACGAGGTCCACGATCTAGCGCTGGAACTGCTCGACGAAAGCCCGCCCGGGCCTGCCCCTGCCGCCGTTCCCGCGCAAGACATCTCGTGACTAGAGAGAACAGGTTTCAGCGTTCAGGTTTCAGGGAAACAAGGCATTAGCGCCTTAATCACGCCGTTCTGCCGAAAAATACAAGAAATTGGAGGCGTGATTGTTTGTGAGTGTGTGGGTGCGTGAGTGTGTGGGTGAAAACTCACATACTCCCAAACCCACATCCCCACACACTTGGGTTGCGGGCGAAGCCCGCCTTAAGGCGCTTTCGTCCTGTCGAACACCAGTCGCGGAATCATCCACAACAAGATCGCTCCGCGTGCGGCCAGCATCGCCGTCACGATGAAACCGATATCGCGCCGGATCCATTCATTGACACAGTCCCATACCGATGACGGCAAGAACGGCTGAAAGAACGACCAGCCCATCAGGCTGTACAAGCCGCCCACCTCCAGTAAAATCACCGGAGTCGCGATCCAAAGAAACCCGAATCGCCGACATGCGGCCTCGTGTATCGCGAAAAGGGAAATCAGGCTGGTCCCCACCGCGATCAGAGCGGTCTGCCACAAAAGCGAGGCGTACGGCATGTACGGACGCCAGGCGGGAAAGACATTCAACAGCCGCGCCCCGAACACAGCCAATCCCGCGGTGATCGCCAAGCCGACCGCCCCCAGCCCCCCCAACGCCTGAAGCTGCAATCTCCGCGACGATTCGCCGCGATCATGCCGTTCGGACGCCATGGGAAAAAGAAACGTAACCAAGGCGGCTGACAAGTAGGCGGGGATCATGCCGAAACGCGAAGCCACATAGAACGCGGCCGATTCTTCCGTCGGCAAACGATGACGGATGATCCACGGTTCCATGACCGCTTGCAAGGCGAACAGCCCCGTCATCAGCAGCATCGGCACGAAATAGCGCCAAACCGCCTTGAACAAGGCGCGATTGGAAACCGAAACGATTTCGGGCTTGAAATACTCGCGAACTCCGCGCGCAAGGAACAGAGCGACAATCAGTCCAACCAGCAATTGAACCGCCAGATAGCCTTCCAGTCCCCACAACCGCAACAGAATCAACGCCAGCGCCAGACGGGCAACCGCCATAACCATGACCGAGACTGTGATACGGTAATAGCGGCCCAGCGCCTGATTGGCCAAATTCAGCACCGGCTGCCAGCAAGACAGCACGATCAGTCCGCCCGCCAGCAGCGGAACAGCCCGCCCTTCGAACTTCAAGCGCGCCGCAAAAAAAGATTGTCCGCCCAGAACGATCAGCAGCCCCGACAACGACACGACCAGCGAGACCCGCATCAAATCACGCAAAATGGAACGCACCCGGCCCGCTTCGCCGGCAACCCGAAACTCGGTGACGTAACGGGCGGTTGTCCGAGCCGCCGCCGTCAAGGGCACACTGAAAAAAACGCCGAGCGACAAAAGCGGCAATACAGCGCCCAACTGTTCCTCGGGCACATACAGCGGCACCAGAAACAGACCAACGGCCATATGCAGCACGTCCCCGATCCGTGACGCGCCGAACATCAGCGCGCTATGCCACCAGAACGGCCCCAATCGCGCCTGCAACGCGCTCATTCTGTCGGACAGCTTAGCCATCGCCACGCTTTCTATGGACCCAATACACTGTCATCCCATGGAACAATTGAGACTGACAAAAGCCGAGCCCGTCGTCAACGCAGATATTGACAACATCTTCAACTCCTGCCAGTATGCCCGCATGAAAAGAATCATTGACACGGAGACGGCGCCCAAGTCGATCGGGCCTTACAGTCAAGCCGTGGAGGCTAACGGCACGCTCTACATTTCGGGCCAAATCCCGATCGATCCGGCGACCGGCGCCTTGGTTGCGGGCGACATCCGGGATCAGACCGAACAAGTCATGAAAAACATCGGCGCCATTTTGCATGCGGCCGGTTGCGATTACGGCCATGTTGTCAAGTCCACCTGCCTGCTGACCGACATGGCTCATTTCAAGGCCATGAACGAGGTATACGCCCGCTACTATCCGCAACAGCCGCCCGCGCGCGCCGCCTTCGCCGTCGTCGCGCTCCCGCTCGGCGCCCTCGTGGAAATCGAAACCGTCGCCGTCGTCACTTGCCCTCCGTAGTGTCCGCGCGAAAGATTGTAGAGGGCGTTTCCCTCGGCGGTCAAGCGCCATGCTTTCATGCCGGGGTTATGGTGTTCATGGAATAACGACAGCCGGACACGTCCTATAGCTTCCATTCGTCGCCCATCATGTACGATCCGTTTAAACTGCAAAATCCGTTTTTTTAAATTCTACTTGCTTTCCTCTTCCTATCGTCTACCGTAATCGTCGTTCGAAACGAAGCGGGAAGCCCCACGATTGTCGAGAATCCCGAACGCTAAAAGGCCATGGAAAACATCCAATTGGAGACGCTATGTCGTCAGCGAACGCAAAAGAAAAGACAAAGATTCTATTTCTCTGCACCGGCAATTCCTGCCGCAGCCAGATGGCGGAAGGCTGGGCGCGGGCGCTGAAGAGCGACGTGATCGAAGCCTGGTCGGCCGGCATCGAAACGCACGGCCTCAATCCGCGCGCGGTCAAGGTTATGGCCGAAGCGGGCGTGGACATTTCCGGGCACGAATCCAAAACGACCGAGGCGGTCAAGGATATTCCCTTCGACCACGTCGTCACCGTCTGCGGGCACGCGCACGAGACCTGCCCCATGTGGCTGGGCGGCAAGGCGCCCGTCGTTCATGTCGGCTTCGACGATCCGCCCGCGCTGGCCAAGAACGCGCAAACGGAAGAGGAGGCGCTTGCGCCTTACCGTCGCGTGCGGGACGAAATCAAGGCGTTTATCAAAAAACTGCCGGATACGATACAGGATGAATGATGATTAGAAGACGAGGAACGGCTCGGCTTGCCCAAGCCGGATGACGCCGACTGGCGAAAAAAGAATTTCAACCGCGGAAAACACGGAAGGGCAAGATTGCGAAATCCATAATCCTGGGGACAGACAGTAATCCCCTCCGTCAGCCGCTGCCGACGGGAACGTCGGTTAGCGCCTGCAAGGTCCGCACCCATGTCGCGACCGTGTCCGGCTCGGGAAAATCCTTCGGCATGTTCGCGGAATCGAGTCCGATCCGTTCGGCTTTCGAGGCGCCCATCGGATGATAGGGCATGAGCCGGATTCCCTCGAGCCCGCGCAAACGCGCGGCCAGCCCGGCCAGTCCTTGCCAATGTCCGTCCCGATCGTTCCAGCCGGGAATGATAGGACAACGCAGCTCCAGGCGTATGCCCGTCTCGCTCAGCCGCAAAAGATTGGCGACAATCGGTTCCAGCGGCACGCCCGTTCCCGCCCGATGCCGATCCGTATCGCTTTCCTTGATGTCGTACAGGACCATATCGGCAAGCGCGGCCACCGAACGCAGATCCGTCCAATCGGCAAAGCCGCATGTCTCGAGGCAGGCGGACAGGCCCGCCTGTTTGGCCGCACTCAAGAGCGCCGCCGCGAAAGCCGGTTGCGCCAACGGCTCGCCGCCCGACAAAGTCAAGCCGCCGCCCGTAGCCTCGTAGAACGGCCGATCGCGAACCGCCTCGGCAATCAGACTCTCCACGTCCGTTTCGCGACCGATCGTTTCCAGCGCGTCCGTCGGACACGCTTCGGCGCAGGCCCCGCATCGGCGACAGCCCATGCGCGCGAAAACGTGCCGGTCGCCTTCCAGCCGGTGACAGCCCGCTTCGCAGACGGCCGCGCACGATCCGCAGCCCAGGCACAGGCCGGGCACGTATCCGATGTCGGGAACCCGGCATTTCGATTCCGGATTGTGACACCAGAAACAATTGAGCGGACAGCCCTTGAGAAACACGACGGTGCGGATGCCCGGCCCGTCATGAACCGAAAACCGCTGCACATCGAACACCGTTCCATTCATATCCCCCCCTTTGAAAAAGACAGTTCCATCCCATAGCGCATGGGAATATTGGAATACTGGAAGAATGGAATGCTGTAACCCTTGAAAGCCATTGGTGTCGCCTTTGCCCTACGCCTGCATTTCGCGCAGTGCGTTGCAGAATTTACGACAGAGGAAATCACCGTTTCGGCTTGCTATTATTATTCCATCATTTCATCATTCCATGGGGTGACAATGTCTCCCAAACCCACATACTCACACACTTAGGTTGCGGGCGTCAGCCCGCCTTGTCCCGTTCAGGCCCTGTTCCGTGCGCACAATGATCATGTCCTGCCATTCCTTGGACAGGGTCGCGAAACGCGCCGACCAGCCGGACACGCGCACCGACAGGTTCGGATAGCGTTCCGGATGCGCTTGCGCGTCGCGCAGCAGCTCGTTGTCGGCCACATCCGTTTGCATGAATATGCCGCCCAGCCGAACGAAGGCGCGCATGAGCCCGATCAGCGCCACCTGTCCGGCCTCCCCGGCGACAGCCGAAGGATGGATTTTCAGATCGAGCGCGGTCCCGCCCGGCAAGCGGCTGTAATCGAGCGAACAATGCGAACGAATTACGGCGCTGGGTCCGCGCCGGTCGGCGCCAGGTGTCGGCGAAAGATTGGACGCCAGAATCGCGCCCCGCTTCTGGCCGCCGACCGTGGCGGTGCGGTGCGGCAGAAAGGCCGAACCTTCGCGCCCGAACGTGCTCACGCCGGCCGGCCGCAGCACGCCATGCCGCTCGCGCCTCGCGCCAACCAGTTCGGTATAGTCGTTGAAGACGCGTTGCAGCATGGCGTCCGCATCGGCCCGGTCGTTCCCGTAGAACTCGAACCGCGTCAGAATGCGCCGCCGCAAGGCCTCCTGGCCCTGCCAGTCGGATCGCACGATGGCGATCAGTTCGGACAGAGGCATGATCTTCTCATCGTAAACCAGCCGCCGCACAACCAGCAGGCTGTTGGCGACATCCGGCAATCCGCCCGCATGCGGCGAACGCACGGTATATACCGGGCCGCCTTGCAGATAGCCGCGCGCGCGTCCGATGCAATCTTCCACCAGCAGGGAAAGCAATGGACAGGGCGTGTCGGAAAGCGGCGACGCATCCGTCAGTTGCTCGATCTGCCGTTCGAGTCGTCCGCGGAAATCGGCATACAGCGCCTCGAAATCGGGATAGGCGCACGCCTCGCCGTTTGGACGGGCGTGCGGCGCCCATTCATCGCATTCGATCTTGCGGCGCCGCGCGTCCGGGGCCGGCCGGGTCAGACCCAGCGTTTCCTGCAACAGCAGCAAAGCGTCGAACGGCTGATAGCCGAAACAGGTCTTGCCGGGCACAAGCAGCTCCCAGCAGCCGTCGTTGGCGTAGTTGCGCGCTTGCGGAAGCGGATAGCCGAACTGCACGAGCGCGGGCACGATGCGGTCGTCGTTGTAGACCGCCACAATTCCGCCGCCCAACCGCTGAATGTCGGCCACCCGCCGCAGCAGCCGTTCCGGCGTCCGGGACGACAGCCGCACGGCGATGGGGAAATCGGCTATGCGCAGTTCCTCGACCACGTCGAGAACCAGATCGGTGACGGCGTTCAGCACGGGCCGGCCCTGTTCGTCCACGCCGGCCAGCACGATGTTCTGATAGTACTGGGCGTCGCCGCTGCCCCGCCCTTCCGCCGTGATCCATTCGCAACCCTTGATCCAGAAATGCGCCAGCATCTCGCGCGCCTCGTCCAGCGTCACGGCGCCGGCCGCCAGGTCGCGTTCGAGAAACGGACCCAGCATCTTGTCCAAGCGCCCGATGCCGCTCCAGTTGCCGCACAGCCGCTGGAAATTCCACAGCAG
>SLMC01000429.1 GCA_007133745.1 Kiritimatiellia bacterium | reverse complement strand
TGCGCCCAAAGTGCGAGCCGATTCGGCCCGCTACCGGAAGCCGGTCATTGTGGCCATGTCGGGCACGGTGGATTTCGACGAACCGCAGCCGCTAGGCTTCTCCCGTTCCGATTTCGACTTGTTCGTGCAAAAGCCTATTGATTTTCCGGCGTTCTGGTCCCAACTCGAAGCCCTGTGCCGTGCCTGATGCCGCGCGGGCGCATCTGCGATTTGTTGCACCGACCCGCCCGCCGACCTTGCATGTCCGCCGTAGCCTGCAAGGCGAAGGCTGGATGTCGGTGGAGGAAAACGTTGAGAAAGAGAAAGGCCACCACAACGCAATCTTTCTTCACCAACCGGAAAAAAGCCGGTGGGATCGTGAATAACTGCAACGAAACGCAGATGCGCCCAGGAATCTCCCTTCGCGATAGTTTGTGTTGCGCAATATTTTCTTGTTCTGTATAGCAGGGGCGGCAGATTAAGGCTACAAGGCGGGCTGTCGCCCGCAACCCAAGTGTGTGGGTATGTGGGTTTGCGAGTATGTGAGTTTTCACCCACACACTCACACACTCACGCACCCACACACTCACTCACAAACAATCACGCCTCCAATTTCTTGTTTTTTACAGCAGAACGGTTTGATTAAGGCGCTAAAGCTTGGCGGGCGCTTTGCCCTGCGCCTTGAGCCGCTCGATAGCGATATGAACGATGCCGGTTCGGCTGGTTTTGGCTTCTTCCTTGGTCCAGGCGCCGGATCGGAAGGTGAATTTGGGTCTGCGCTTGAGCAAGGCGTCGCCGAGATACATGCGGGCCTTTTCGAGATAGGTTTCGTCGCCAGTCCGATAATAGACATAGGCGGCGGCGTCCTCGAACATCATGTATTCGTACTTGTCTTTCCAGTCGTCGCTTTTGTCGGTCATGGCTTTCAGCATTTCGATCGCGCGCGGATCGGCGCTGTGCCAGTGGTAGTCAATGAGGGGGCGCACAATGTAGGCGGTCATGACCGGTCCACCCATGTCTCCGGACTTGTTGAATTTGTCGGTGAACATGTAATACAGGCCGTTTTCGAATATTTTGCGGGCATCGTCCAGATAAGCGTCTTCGCCGGTAAAGGCGTAAACGGCCAAGAGGCATTCCATGCTCCAGCCGTAGGAGCGGGCCTGATCGGTCTTCTTTTCCTTGTCCAGATTCCGCTGCTTGAAAAGTCGATTGCGAATGCCTTCCGCGCCATTGAGGCGTAGCGCGGTCCACGCCTCGGGATCGCCGGTCAACGCGGCGTACAGGCCCTGACCCTGAATCCAGTGATGGCTGATGGTCGGCCGCAACTGCGCGGGATCCCGGCCGATATGCCAGCCGGTGACACCGCGGCCGCTGGTTTCCTTCTCGTAGGCGCTCAAGTATCGGCGTCTCAAGATGTCTCGGTCGGAGCGGGGCAGGTCGATATCGTGCTGATGCCGCGCCATGGCGTAACCCCAGTCGAAGAAGTCGCGCTGGCCGGTGCGCAGCCAGTGCGCGAGCATGATATAGGTCCAATCGTAATGCAGGCTGCAGGAGCCGCAGGCCCAATTCAGATCGCCCCAGTTCATCCAGTTATAATAGGGGCCGTTGCGCCGGGTTTCGGCGGCCTGGGTCAGGCCGGCCGGTTTGGAGCGTTGCAGATCGTCGTACCGCTTGATGAGCGCATCCAGTTCGGCCTGTCCGGTGACGACATCGGCCGGGCTAAAAAGGCCCAGCGCCTGACTGTCGGCGAAATGTTCCGGCGATGCCATGGCCATCAGGGGCTGGTTGATCTGTTTGGCCAAGGCGTGGGCGGCGTCCTTGTTTGCGTTTCCGAATGCCAGAGTGATTTCATGGGTTTTTTGCTTGCCGCCGCAGAGGTTGTAGATGTCGCGGCCTTCGGGATAGCCGCCGAA
This sequence comes from Kiritimatiellia bacterium, assembly GCA_007133745.1. Classification (GTDB taxonomy): domain Bacteria; phylum Verrucomicrobiota; class Kiritimatiellia; order UBA8416; family SLMC01; genus SLMC01. The sequence continues at coordinate 6,467 of SLMC01000429.1, read as the reverse complement.
TTCCGGCCAGAGCGCGATGGACAGAGTCCGGGGCGTGACGGATATTTCCTTGGGATAATTCTGCCAGAATTCACGAACGGCCAACGCAATGCCACCGCTATTGTTCGCAAGGCTCACGGCGCCGAGACTGCGCGCGTCGGACTGTGTCAGGATTTGATCGCCGAGGCTGGCTTCGAAAATGCCGGGTTTTTGATAGGCGCCTTTCTGCCGGATGGCGAAGGCCGCGTCGGCTGACGGCGCCCCTTCGGCTTCGGCGCTGGCGACCGTAAGCGCCGCGCCATTGTTTTGGAGCCCGAAATTCAATCGTAAAGCCTTGAACTGGAAGTACTCCCGCTTCTTCATCTCGGCGCCCATGGCGCCATCGTTGCCTAATGTGAAATGGATTCGGACACGGTCGGAGCCTTCATGAAAATAGAGGCGGCAGGTCCAGCGGATCATCTCCTTGCCGTCGAGTTCCATAGCGCCTTTGAATCGGCCTCGGGCGAGAATGCAGGCGCGGTGCGGGCCTGCTTCCTCGAGCACGACCTCTTCCGGCGCGAATTCGGCCGCATTTATTTTGCGGTCGGGGGATATCCATAGTGTGGCGCCGTGATCGGCGTCTTGCTTCAGAAGCATTTGACCGCTGCGCGAGACGCTGTCCAGCAGGCGGAAATTTTTCTTTCCGATGGTAGCGATAATGGCGCCGGTATCGACGGTGAGCGCGTTCGGCTTATCCTCGATCGCCAGTCGGGATGAGGGGGGCGTTCCGCCGGCGTCGGAGAGTGTCGCCTTGACTTCGCCATGGGCCGCGAGTGTTACCGGAAACGTGCACAAGACCCATTTGATCGAGCCGTCCGGCCATCGGGTTTGGACCTTGAACTGAGCCGGGAGCGGCGTTGTTCCCGAAAGCATGCGGAAATTGGACGCCTCGGTTGCCGCGCCTTGCGCCAGCGGGACACCGGTGGCGACCCATTCGGCTGTGCGTGCGATGCCGGCGGGTTCCTTGACTGTTAACTCCACATTCAGCGCCGCGCCGGCTAGAGGCGCGCCGAACAGCGCACCCGTCAACATCCCGCCAATAAAGCCGATCCTGTTTCGCATACGATCACCTTTTCCTTTCCACTTTTCTATGTTTCCTATTATGCAATCCCGTCGGCGATGTCCCGGGCCAACCTTGGGAGACCGGGGTCGCGGGCGCCCATGACCAGGATCACGTCGCCCTCTCTGGCCTCGTCGCCGATTCGCCGAATCAGTTCGGACTCATCCGACGCCGTCTCGGCGCTCGCGTCCAGGCGCCGCACCCGCTCGACCAGATCGTTTGCGCCGACGCTGCGGTTCGCCGTGCCGCCGGCATCGTAAACAGGCAAAACCCTTAAGCGATCCCCACCCCGACACAGCGCGGCGAACGTCTCGGCCAGTTCCTCCATCATGGCGGCCAGTGGCCCGTAGCCGTGCGGGCGCCAAATCCCTATCACACGCGTTCCCGTCAGCCGGGCCGCAGTCCATGCGGCGAAGATTTTCGCGGGATTGTGCGCGTAATCGTCCACCACCGTTATCCCCTGCGCCTTGCTCACGATTTCGAAGCGTCGTCGGATTCCTTTAAATTCGCCCAACCGTTCGCGGATCGCGCCGGGCGACGCCCCGAGTTTCTCGCTCAGCGCCGCAGCCATATAGGCGTTTTCGGCATTGTGCAGGCCGGGCAGCCGCAAACGAACCGGCGCTCCGCGAAAATCGAATTCACTGCCCTGACAACCGATCCGCGGCTCGAACCCGGCCAGAACACCGCCTTCCCCGCGCCCGCGGATCACGCCCGATTTGACACGAGCTTCGAAGTCGCTAAACAATCGCGCCGTCGCTGCCACATCGAAATGATCCTTCGACACATTGGTAACGACAGCCCAATCCGGATCGAACAGGAGCAATGATCGGTCGCTCTCGTCGACTTCCACCACCCAAACCGAACCGGCGCCCCAACGCGTATTGCCCAGCCGGCCCTCGCCGCTCCACTGAATCAGCTCCGCGCCGTTGACCACGACCGGATCGAAGCCGGCCCCTTCGAGAATCCAGCCGGTCATGCCGGTCACCGTGCTTTTGCCCGAGCTGCCCGCGATGGCCGCCAACGTATGGCCGCGTGTCAGCTCGGCCAACATGTCGGCCCGATGCCGAATCGGAAGACCCATCCGCCTGGCCGCCTGAATATCGGGATTGTCCGGCTCGATTGCCGAGCTGACAATCACGGCATCTGTGCCCGGAACCACGCCGCTCCCGTCCTGGGCGGTCGCCGTCATACCGGCCGCCCGCAAGGTTTCAAGCGTCGACCGATCCCGGCCGCAGACGGGAGATGCCGCGTCGAAAAAGCGATCCGAACCGGAAACCTGACAGCCCGAAGCCGTCAGGATTTGCGCCAGTGCGCTCATTCCTGTTCCGGCTACGCCTGTCAAATGATAGCGCATGTTCACCGGGTCCGTGTGATTTCAACACCCACGCTGCGCGCCCCGGTCAAGGCGTCGGGCTTGTCCACGGTGACTGTCGCGCTCTGTGCACGCCGATCGCCAAGACACACGTCGCCGATCTTGGCTGCCAGCCGCTCGATCAGATAGCAGTTGCTTTGCTCGACCATCTCGACAATGCGATCTTTAAGAACTTTGTAGTTCAAAGTATCCTCGATATGATCGCTACGCGCCGCGAAAGCCATATCCGTTTCCAGCGCGATATTGATCAGCACACGCTGCTTCGCCTGGCGTTCCTCGGGCTTCGTGCCCACAATGCACTCCACCGCCAAATCCCTGATGTATATCTTGTCCATGCCGCTACTCCGCTCCATTCGTACACGCTGACGTTTCACGGTCGGAAACGCAAGCAAAAATCATCACTTTATTGGACTGACCCGAACGTCGTCGAACGCTTCGAAGAGAACCACGGATGGACACGGATTTTGTATTGCCGCAAAACCCGGTTGGACTTAGTGTATCCGAACAAGGCGGGCTGTCGCCCGCAACCCAAGTGTGTGGGTATGTGGGTTTGCGAGTATGTGAGTTTTCACCCACACACTCACAAACAATCACGCCTCCAATTACTTGTTTTTTTCGGCAGGACGGCGTGATTAAGGCGCTAAGGTGTGCTGCGCTTTGTGTGTTTGTCTTGCTCGTTAGCCGCCCATAGTTTATCTTGGGCGTTACTTTTCGTTCATAGGTCAGTGAGCAAGGATGCTTCATGATGCACGCTCGTCAGGGATTCAGTCTCAAGCATGATCCGGTAGCGGGAAGCGCGCCGTGGCTCGCGCCGGCCGTGCGCGGTGCGATCGGAATTCCTCAAGCGCTTTTCGCCTATATGTATCCTGGGCTGTGGACGACTTTTTTCGAGGCGCTCGGCTATGCCGTCGTTGCGTCGGGTCCGACGACGCGGCAGCGGATTGAGCGGGCCGGCCTGGTTTCCGAAACAGAGCATTGTCTGCCGGTAAAATTGCTCGACGCCCATCTTGACGCGCTGACAGGCCGGGTGAAGCGGGTTTTCGTGCCGCGTATCCTGTCGACACGGCGCGGGTTTATCGCTTGTCCCAAGCTGGGAGCTTTGCCGGATGCCGTGCGTGCCCGGTTCGGCGATCGGTTTGACGTGCTGACGGTTGATGTCGACGAAAACAAGGAGCCGGTGCGCAAGACGCTGGGTCGGCTGGCCCGGCGGCTGGGCGCGACGGCCCGCGAGGGGCGACGCGCGGCAGACGACGCCGAGACGGCCATGCGCCGGACCCGGTTCGACGGTGCGGTGACCCCCGCGGAATCCGGCAAGCCCTACGTGCTGCTGGGGCATCCCTACAACGTGCTGGATCCCTATCTGTCGGGCCCTGTGCTGCATATTCTGGAGCGTCTGGGCGTACCGGGCGTGCGGATGGCGTTTGACAGCGCTCCTCAACCGGGCGGTCCTCTGCAATGGGACTCGTGCGCGCTGATTTATGATGCCCTTCAAGCGCTCGATCCCGCGCGCTATGCCGGAGCCATCCATCTGTCGTCCTTTAGCTGCGGATGCGATTCGATTGCCGAACCCTTTTTTAGAGACGCAGCTCAAGCCAGAGGGCTGCCTTCGATGGTGCTGTGTCTTGACGAGCATGCGTCGTTAACCGGACTCGAAACGCGCATCGAAGCGTTTGTGGATACCGTTAGCGGAGCCGCCTTATGACGGCGCTGGCTATGCAGCCCTGGGGCAACTACGCGCTGGCCTTGTCCGCCTCGGTTGAATGCCTGCGCGTGACGCCGTGGACACGCCGCGCGACAACGCCGGAGACCTTGCGGCTAGGGGTCGAGGCTTCCCCGGAGTCGGCGTGCCTGCCGTTCAAGGCCTGTACGGGTCACTTTATCCAAGCCGCGATGGAAGGCGTGGAATACGGGGTGATGGTGAATAGCCGGGGAACCTGCCGACTGCGCTACTATCGCGAGCTGCAGCAGAAAATTCTCAAGGAACGCGGGTTGGACCTTTTTGTTTTTGGCCTAGGCTATGACGGCGTCAAGCCTCCGTTGATCAGGCATTTCGATCCTAAGCCGGGTCCTTTTCTGCGCTGCTGCGCGCGGGCTCAGCAAAAGACGCTGGCCGTCGATGGCCTGGAGCGCGAGGCCTGGCGCGTGCGGGCTGTCGAACGACGCCGGGGCGACACAACCCGGATCATGGAGGCATGTCTGACCGATTTGGACCAGGCCCGGACCGTGCCCCAGATCCGGGCCTGCACCCGTGCCTTTAAGGCGCGCTTCGGCGCTGTGGCGACGGATACAGGACGCGAGCCGCTGCGGGTTGGCTTGCTGGGCGAAGCTACCTTGCTGCGCGACCGGTTTTTAAACCATAATATCGAAGAGCTGCTAGGCGGGCTTGGCGTCGAAATCAGCAACTTTTTTTTGCTGGGCGACGAGATGCGCAATATTTTCCGCCTGGGCTTTTTCAGCCGGAACTCGCGTTGGGCTCTGCGCCGAGCGGCGCGCCCCTACTTGCAGGCCAGGGTGGGGGGGCATGCGATGGAATCGGTCGCGCATACCGTGCGTTGCGCGCGCGAAGGCTACGACGGGGTGGTGCATCTGTGCCCGTCAGGCTGCATGCCGGAAATCAGCGTGCGCCCGATCGTGCAGAAGGTCGGCCGCGACACGGGCATGCCTGTTCTGGATCTGTCGTTTGACGAACATACCAGCCATGTGGGGCTGGTGACCCGGCTCGAGGCTTTTGCGGATGTTTTGCATGAGCGGCGAAAACGCCGGCGGCGGATGGCGCATGCCGACAGGAGGTGAGAGTGGATAGGCCAATGTATCTTGGAATCGATGTGGGGTCGATTAGCGTGAATGCCATGCTCATCGGAGAGGATCGCGAGCCGGTTTTTGACAGCTATCGCCGTGTTAACGGGCACCCCCTGCAAGCTGTGCAGTCTATGCTGGAGGAGGTGCGCCAGGCCATGCCGGCCAAGGCGGCCGTAGCGGCGGCCGGCGTGACCGGAAGCGCGCGCACTTTGGTGGGCGCTGCCGTCGGCGCGGATGTCATTAAAAACGAAATCAGCGCGCATGCCCGCGCCGCCATCCACGAGCGGCCCGATGTCAGGACGATTTTCGAGATTGGCGGTCAGGACAGCAAGGTGACGCTGGTGCGCGACGGCATTGTTGTGGATTTTGCCATGAACCTGGTGTGCGCGGCCGGCACGGGCAGCTTTCTGGATTCCCAGGCGAAACGTCTGAATATCACGATTGAGGAACTCAGCGAGCAGGCCATGCGATCAACGGCGCCCACGGCTATTGCCGGCCGCTGCACCGTGTTTGCGGAGTCCGACATGATCCATAAGCAGCAGACAGGGCACAGCCAGGAAGATATTGTGATGGGCTTGTGCCAGGCCATGGCAAGAAATTTCTTAAGCAATGTCTGCGCCGGCAAGGAGATCGTTTCCCCTGTCATGCTGCAGGGCGGGGTCAGCGCCAATCTCGGTATGCGCCGGGCTTTCAAGGCCCTGCTCAATGACGATGTCATTGTGCCGCCGTACGCTATGGTGATGGGCGCCTACGGGGCGGCTTTGCTGGCCGCCTCCGCCGCTGTCGAGAAGACACGCTTCCGCGGCTTTGACGTTTGCGGCCATGCCCTCCGCACCCGGGGTTTTGTCTGTCAGGACTGTTCAAACCAATGCGAGATTATCGAGATTCTGGACGGAAAGACCGTGGTGGGCCGCAGCGGCGGCCGCTGCCGTAAATGGGAAGGTCTGACCGAATGAGGAACGGCTGGCTGCTGTGGCAGGGACTGAAAAGCTGGCGCCGGGTTCATATTTCCCGACCTCGCCCGGATTGCGGAGATTCGCGTGTGCGAGACGGTAAGTGTAAGAAAGCCTTCGGCGCTCCGAACTCTTGCTCGCTTTCTTAATCGAACTGCTTAGTCGCTGATCGACGGGAACTTACGATCAAGCGGGGTGTTTAAGCGTAACCAAGTAAACAAAGGGTGAAACTCAATTCAACCCCTGAAAAAAGTCGATTTCAGCT
>SLMC01000015.1 GCA_007133745.1 Kiritimatiellia bacterium | reverse complement strand
TGGTAAACGCATTCCTCATGATTTCCGATGCGATCCAGTTGGTGCGCGTCGCTGTATTTCTTTACATTGGCTCGGGGCATGAAGTGGCGCGCCAGTCCGCCCGTAATATCGCTGGTTCCGCTGCCTTCGTCGAATTGCTCCTTCGTTCTCCACGTGATTTCCTCTGGCAAAAGATCTTCAAAGGCCTTTCTCAGTATCCACTTTTCGATCTGCTCGCCGTTCTTGTTCTTGCGGATCTTCAGCCCGGAAGGGATGCGTTGTCCCAGTTCGATCATATCCAGGTCGAGGAACGGAACTCTGCCCTCGATCGAATGCGCCATGGTCAGGCGATCGACGCGCTGGAGGTTGATGTTGTGAAGAGAGGACACGCTACGGTACAGTTCCTCGTGGAGCGGCATGGTTTCGTCGAAGTCCTTGTAATACGAGTAGCCGCCAAACAGCTCGTCCGCGCCTTCACCCGTCAAGATTACCTTGACATGTTTCGATGCCAGTTGGGACACGAAATAGCATGGTATCGCGCTTCTGACCAGATCCTGGTCGAACGATTCCAGATGGAAGACGATTTCCGGGAGACGCTCTATGATTTCGTCGCGGGTAAACGCGTACTCGTGGTGGATGCTGTCGATGTGCCGAGCGACGACTCGGGCAGCCGCCAGATCGCGGCTTCCTTCGATGCCAACCGAAAAAGTGTGCAGTTCACTCACGTACGATCTGGCAATCGCCGCAATAAGGCTGCTGTCCAGTCCGCCCGAGAGAAAAGCGCCCACCGGGACATCGCTCATGAGCCTTTTTTTAACAGCATGGGTCAGACCGTTTCTGATCTTCCGGCACCAGTCCTCGACGGAGCGATGCTCATCGGGTTTGGCGCGCGGGATACTGCGGTACTTCTTGAAACCAGTCTGTGTATGGAAGAAACTGCCCGGCGGGAATTCTTTGACATGACTCGCACAACCGCACAGGGCTTTCAGCTCGGATGCGAAGACGGTTCTGTTGCCTGACTCCCCGTAGTACAGGGGCTTGATGCCGACCGGATCTCGTGCCGCCAGCAAATCTTGTCCGTCGGTCAAAATGAATGCGAACATGCCGTCAAGTCGCTTAACCATCTCATGGTTGGCTTCTTCGAAAAGATGGAGCGGCGCCTCGCTATCGCTCGAAGTGCTGAATTGGTGCCTCTCGGACAGATCGTCTCTGAGCGCATGAAAATTGTATATCTCTCCGTTCGCGACAATGCAAATTTCGCGATTCTCGTTGAATATGGGTTGTCTGCCGCCTTCCGGGTCCATGATGGAAAGACGGCGATGTCCCAGCGTGGCCCGTCCCAGCGAGGCCATGCCGCCGGCATCCGGGCCGCGATGGATTAGACACTCCGTCATGGCGTCGGTCAGCGCTTGATCCTGCTCGCCCCAAACGGCTGTAATTCCGCACATATCATTCGCCTTTCTATGACGACCCCTCTGCCTTCCTCTAGCGCAGCGGTTGTAAAATGCTTCTTATTCTTCTTTCGTGCTCATCTGTTCGCCAAATTCGCGGGGTCAAGGCATCCGGGCCTACGCGCCTGCGGGCGGTTCGACTCCGCCCCATTTGCAGATGACGCAATGGCGGCAATCGAGGTGGGCGGGCGGTTCGAATGTGCCGCCGCCGCGGCGGGCCAGGACGGATTGCGCATGGTTCATGAGGCCGAGCAGACCGCCCAGCGCGATGAACCCGCCCGGCGCGAGAATGAAGAGGATCATCGTATCGTTCTCGGCAAACTGCCATTGCAGGTTGCCCCAGAGCGTAATCGAGCCCGCGCCGAGAACTTCGCGGCAGATTCCCAGCACGGCCAAGCCCAGCGTGAAACCCAGCCCCATACCGAATCCGTCGGCGGCGGAGAGCGCCACGGTGTTCTTGGACGCGAAGGCTTCGGCGCGACCGAGAATGATGCAGTTGACGACGATCAGCGGAATGAAGAGCCCGAGCGCGGCGTGCAACTCGGGCAGGAACCCGTTCATCATCAGGTCCACCACCGTCACGAACGTGGCGATGACCACGATAAAGCAGGGAATGCGGACTTTGGCGGGAATGGCCTTGCGCAAGGAGGCGATCACGATATTCGAGCAGACCAGCACGAACGTGGCCGCCACGCCCATGCCGAGCGCGTTCTCCAGCGAGGTGGTCACGGCCAGCGCCGGACACATGCCCAGCACCAGCCGGAATATAGGGTTCTCCTTCCACAGCCCCTTGACGAATGTCTTAACCATGTTCATGGGTCCATCTCCTTGCTTAATCTGCCGTTGCTGTCATAAATAACAAGAAATTTCAGCGCGAGGCAACGGGGAATACCGTTCCGGGTTTCCCGCCTCCGCCAAGCCTACGGCGGACAAGCAGGTTTCAGTTTTCGGGTGTCAGGTGTCTGAAAATTCTGAAACCTGAACCCTGAAACCTATTTCCCAACCTCCGGGGTTGCAGGCGTCAGCCCGTGTCAATTTCCTGTCTGTCCGCGCACATCGTCGTAAAAGTGGGCCAACGAAGCCTGAACGTAGGGCGCCAGCCACAAAAGGCCGATGCCGCACGTCAACAGACAGAGTAGAGCCCATCCGATGAATCGGCATTGCAGACAGAACAGCTTCCATTTGTTGCCGTCCATCATGGCCTTGCTTCGGGACAAGGCGTCCGAGGCCTTGACCGTTGGATCGTCCGCCAGGATGAAAAAGGTCATGGCATAGGCGTAGGTGGCGATGATGCCCGGAACAATCAGCAGCAAGGTCCAAAGCAGGATATAAAGAGTCATGAGCAGGTAGGCCGCCAAGGCTGTACCGAACCGGTTGAAACCGTCGAACAACTGGCCGACTCGCGCCTCGGTCCGTCGCGCCAGCGCCATGAAAACCTGGCACAGTCCTACGCTCATGGGGCCGGCAATGATCAGGCCGGCAAAGGCGTATTGCGCGGCGCTCAGGACGACCTGATACAAAAGCATGACGCCGATTCCGAGTCCCCAGCGGTTTTCCAGCGACGCGCGAGCCCTTTCCATCAGTTCGCTGTTGGGTGTTGCGCCGCAGCCGCCCGAGACGGTAGCGGGCGCGGCGGCAGGAACGGATGGAAACGGCGGCGGAACAAGCGACGAGACAAACAAGCCTTTAACGGAAGAGGCCGGAGCCCAGTCGCTCATGGTCTCGTTCCATACCAGATCAGCAGGCTCCAGTGCGCCTTCCCGCGCCATGCGAAACAGATCTTCTTCTTCTACAGGTCCGAGTTGCTTGTTCTTTTTGGCGTAATGCCATTGCATGGCAGGGCCTTTCTGCGGTTCTTTCTTGGTGTTCCGATGCGGATGGAACCCGCTCTAATCCGATTTGTTCCTTCCGAGCGCTAGCGGCGATTTTGCGACGGCAAGCATCAGCCATTCGGCCATCCAGTTCGAGCGCCCCTGAATGTCCAGCATGCTCAGTTCGCGCTGATTCTCGCTCAAATAAGGAGAGGATGCTGGAATGCGATAAGGTTTCAGCAAACGCTCGCTGGCGGCAATGATGTCCCGGTCTGTCATAACGCCGTTCTCCGTAAAGGGGCCGCCAAATTCAGCAATTGATCGTGCTGGGCCATGAGCGGAGTTCCGTCTCGGCGCCAAGTTGTTCTTCGACTGCCAAAAGCGTTGACGAAATCGCCCATGTCCGCCCGCATGGCGTCAATTCGGGCTTGGTCGGCTTGCATTTGCTCGTCCTGTTCCACGGCAATGGCCGCGACAACGGCGGAGCGAGATGCCCGACACAGCAGCAATCGGACGGCTTCGCGATCGCACTCCGCAGCTTTTCCCGGCCAGCGTTGTACCGCTTGTTCAAGCAGAACATAATCCTGCAGATAACGCAAGGCTAGCTCCGGCATGTTCCCTTCCAGTCCGGCTATTTCAGCCAGAGAGCCGATCATCGGATAATCGCGCAAACGCCGAGTTTGCTTAAGGAGAATCAGCGACTCGACATCGACAACATCCAGCGTTTCCGCTTTCACGGAACAAGTCCAGAGACGGTCGAGATTGGGCACGCGCGGCGGGCGCGAACAGAAATCGGCACGCATTCTGAACCCGTTCGGCAGCAGAAATTCGAAATGGCTGGTCAACCCGAGCGACAACCAGTCAGGGTGAAGGGGGACACCGAGCCGGTAGTTCGCCCCATGTCCGGCCAGTACGTTCAAAGCCGCATCGCAGGACCGGGTGGTTTCACGAATGATCCAGTCGCCGTCTTTCGAAAACGTAGCGATTCCGAAAACGACGCACGCTTGGCCGGAACTCAGCAATACTTCCGCCCCGGCCTCTTTGAACTCCCTGTGCAAGCTGAAGTAAGGGTTTTCCATTACGGCTCCCCGCGCGTTTCGCGCAGGCGCGGTTCATGGCTTTGGTAGTCGGCCAGTCCCAGCGCCACGGCTTCGGTCACGGCTTTGGAGGAAACGGTTGCGGCGGTAATGGCGTCGATGGCGCCGCCGTCCTTGGACACTTTCCAGACCGTTTCGCGCATCGGTTTGTTGGCAAATTGGCTTTTAAAACTGTCGTCCCGGATTTTGGCGCCGAGTCCCGGCGTTTCCTTGTGGCCGGGCAGAATTTCAATGCCCTGAACCGCGCCGTCGCTGTTGACGCCGATCATGATGCGGATTTCGCCGCCGTAGCCCTGGTCGGTGGCTGTTTCCCAGGCGGCGCCGGTATAGGCCCCGTTCAGGGTCGCCACATAGAACAGCAGATTGGTTTGGCCGTCGGCGCCGAGAACGGGGACGATCGTTTCGTCCGGTCGGTTATCGTGGGGCGGCAGCACCTGTTCGAGCGCCGCCAGGGTCTGGCGACGCTTGGCTTCGCGGATGGGTTCTTCCGTGACCCGATGCACCCAGGCGAGCAGCAGACCGGACATCAGGCAGATGAGCGTCAGGATTCCGACAAGTTTGGCAAGTTCTTTCACGCTTTCCTCCGTTGGCCGAACAGGCGGGGCCGGGTGGCCCGGTTAATCAGGGGCGTTATCGCGTTCATAAGCAGAATCGCGAAGCTGACGCCTTCGGGATAGATGCCGCCGGCCACAATGCGGATGGTCATGGTCAGCACGCCGCATCCGATCCCGAATACGATCAGCCCCCGGGTCGTTACCGGGGTGGTCACCATGTCGGTGGCCATGAACCAGGCGCCCAGCATCAGGCCGCCGGTTAGCAGATGAAAGTGCGGCGGCATGGCGGCTGCCGGATCGACCATCCAATGAATGGCGGAGAAAACGGCCGCCGTACCCAGATAGCAGACCGGCACATGCCAAGTGATGCAGCGCCGGTAAAGAAGATAGAGTCCGCCGACGATCAGAGCCAGTGCGGACACTTCGCCGATGCAGCCGCCCATATCGCCTAGCAGAAAGCGCACTGTAGTGGCGCCGTCCATGGCGACCGGCAGCGGATCGCCGGCCCTGACAGCCTCTTTAACCATGCCCAGCGGGGTGGCGCCAGTCAGCGCGTCCGCGGTCAGCCCGCCGAACGACCAGCGTTCGGGAAGCCGGGCGGCATGCCAGGCGGTCATGCGGCCGGTAAAGGAAATCAGCAGAAAGGCCCGGCCGGCCAGCGCGGGATTGAACGGATTGTAGCCCAGTCCGCCGAACGCCTGCTTGGCAATGCCGATCGCGAACACGCTGCCGAGCACGGCCATCCAGGACGGCAGCGACGGCGGCAGATTGAACGCCAGCAGAAGACCGGTCACTACCGCGCTCAGGTCGACCAGCGCCGTTTTGACCGGTCGCCCCATCGCCTTGCGGCAGAGCGCTTCGGCGCCGACGCAACTGGCCACGCAGACCGCGACCAGCCGTATCGCGTCGAATCCGAAAAAGTACACGGCGGCCAGCAGCGCCGGCATCAGCGCGACAATCACATCGAACATGAGGCAAGCCGCCGATGCGCCCGAATGCGCATGCGGCGAGGAGCTAACCGTATAGAGTGTTGTTTTGTCATCGGATGTTGTCATGATCTCCAACCCGTTGTTTCGCGTGTTTCGCAGTTTCACATCTGAAAGACTTTATTTCTTCTGCATGGCCTCGCGCCGTTTCAGGGCGATGCGCGCCTTGCCGGTGCGCATGTGCTGAACGAGCGGTCGGCGCGCGGGGCACACGTAGGCGCAGCAGCCGCATTCGATGCAGTCCATGACATGAAAGGCATCCGCCAAATCGTAATCTTCGGCTTCCAGCGCCTGGCTCAGCTCGCAGGGCAGCAGGCCCATGGGGCACGCCTGCACGCAGCGTCCGCAGGAAATGCAGGCCAGCGATTCGTACACCGGCGCCTGACCCGGGGCGAGGGCCAGCAGCCCGGAGGTCGTTTTGGCGGTGGCGCCGTCGAGCGAGCCTTGCGCGAAGCCCATCATGGGTCCGCCGGAAATCACCTTGGCGACGGAGCCGCGCAGGCCGCCGCAAAATGCGATCAAGTCGGCATACGGCGTTCCGATCCGGTTCAGGACATTGCCCGGTTCGGCCACGGGATCGCCGGTCACGGTCGTGACCCGTTCGGTCAAAGGGCGCCCGTTGACCACGGCATCCTGGACGGCCAGGCAGGTGCCGACATTCTCGACCAGGCATCCGACATCCATCGGCAAGCCGCCCGACGGCGTTTCGCGGCCGGTAATGCCGTAAATCTGTTGTTTTTCCGCGCCTTGCGGATAGCTGGCGGGCAGAACAACCAGGGCAACGTCGCCTTCGGCGTCCGCCATGGCCTTTTTCATGGCGCGGATGGCGTCGGGCTTGTTGTCCTCGATGGCGACGCGCACGATCTTGGCGCCGAGAATATGGCGCAGGATGGCGATGCCGGTCCAAACCTGCTCGGGCCGTTCGCGCATCAAGCGTTCGTCGGCCGTCAAATAGGGCTCGCATTCCGCGCCGTTGACAATGAGCGTGTCGATCGGCTTGTCCGGCGGCGGAGACAGCTTGACATTGGTGGGGAACCCGGCGCCGCCCATACCCGCCACGCCGGCCTCGGCGACAATGCCGGTCAGCGTTTTGGCGTCCAGCGCGGACCAGTTCGGCTGCGGCGTAAGCTGTTCGAGCCAGGTGTCGTTGCCGTCCGGCTCGATATCCACGGCCATGGCCATGGCGCCGGATGCGGTTGGCGCCGGCCCGACCGCCTTTACCGTGCCCGAAACGGAGGCGTGAACGGAGGCGGAAATGAAGCCGGCCGGTTCGCCGATGCGCTGGCCACGCAGGACCGTATCGCCTTTCTTGACCAGCGGCTTGGCCGGCGCGCCCAGATGCTGCGCCATCGAGACCCGCAGCAGCGAGGGAACAGGCATGGTGCGAATCGCCTGTTCGCGAGCCAGCTCCTTGCGATACGCGGGGTGGACCCCGCCCTTGATTTTGTATGGCGCCGTAATCGTTTTCATATTGAACTTCCGTTTTGGAGCAACGGTGTGCCCCTCAATGTTCACTGCGAATCTCTAAGAATATTCATGGAAAGCGCTGGATCGTCATGCCCTCGCAATGCAATGGACGGGGCATTTATCGATGACGTCCTGATTGTCCAGCGGTTTGTCATAGTCCACGACCGCCAGCGGGCCGTCCATTTTGATCTGCTCGTCGTCCACGAGCTTCGTGCAGCGCGTGCAGCCGATGCAGCCGACCGAGCAGGCCTTCTTCGTGATCGGCCCCTTGTCGCGAGAACTGCAGAGCACATGGATCGCGCGCGAAACGGGAATCATTTGGATCAGGGCGCGCGGACAGGTTTTGACGCAGGCGCCGCAGCCGATGCAGAGGTCCTTGTGCACCTTGGCCAGGCCGTTCGCGATTTCGATGGCGCCGACCGGGCAGACCCGCGCGCAACTGCCGTAGCCCAGGCAGCCGTATGTGCAGGTTTTGTCGCCGCCATGCACGGCCTGGGCGGCGGCGCAATCGGCGACGCCGTTATAGGCGAACCGGCGCGGCGCCTTGTCGGCATCCCCGCCGCAAAGCACGATCGCCACCTTCTTTTCGGCCGCTTCGGCCGTTTTGCCGAGAAACGCGCAGAGCTTGTCCAAAACCTCCTGGCCGCCCGGCGTACACAGGTTGATGGCCGCATCGTTCATGACGATGGCCTTCGCGTAGTCGGCGCAGCCGGCGAAGGCGCAGCCGCCGCAGTTGGCGCCGGGCAGGATTTCGGTGATTTGGCCAATGCGCGGGTCTTCGTAAACGGCCAGGAACCGGGCCGCCAGCGCCAACGCCACGCCGCAGATTAGTCCGACCCCGCCTACAATTATAGCCGTTAGCACGACTGGATTCAGGTTTCCCAATAGTAGCATAATGGTCTTTCCCGCCTTTTAGGGCCCGCGCTCCCCGAACAACGAAGAACGAGGAACCTTTTTTTACTCTCCGTTTTGCGGCCACTGCGTGGTCGCAAAAACCTGTCTTTATCTTGAAAAACGCCGAACAACGAAGAACGCCTTTTT
>SLMC01000355.1 GCA_007133745.1 Kiritimatiellia bacterium | reverse complement strand
GAGTGCGATCCATTTGGATGCGATCAGAAGGACTATGCGTTGACGGGGCAGGCCCATGGCGCACCACAGGCCGGCTTCGACGCTTCGGTCCCGCGCATTGCCGTAAGCCAGCAATCCGATCCAGGCCCCGCAAATGACGGCCATCAGTCCGTTCAACAGCAGGGCCAGTCTTTTTCGGGTTTGGATCAGTTGTGCTCGCGTCGCCGCTTCAAGCCGGGTCATGGCCAGCGCTTCCCGTTCGGCGCTCTGCCGCGCGCGTAGTGTCGCGGCGATTTTGGGCGCGTTGACGATCGTCTGAAGCCCGGGCAAGATCCGGTCGACATCCCGGTCGATGGCGGAAGCGTCTTCCCATGCCGCGCGGGTTCCCACGGCGACAATCTCGTTGATGGCGTCCGGCTCGTCGAACAGTTTTTGCGCGTCGGCCAACGGCATCCACACCGTGATGTCGTCCCGACTGCCTTCTTGCGGAAGACGACGTCCCGCGCGAAAAGACTGTTCGGCGATGGTCAGGGTCGCATTCGTGTTCAGGTTCAGTCCGCGCCAGATTTCGTGGCCCAGCCATACGGTTCCCGAGGGGATCTGCTGCGCGACCCCTCGCATCCCGCCGCGAGCCTGTCCATCGATCCGGCCTTCCGTTCCCGCGACGATAATGCGCCATTGGGTTTCGGGCCATTCCATGGCGAGGCGCAGTTGCGCGGTCGGCTTGTCGAGCGTGGCCAAATCGGCCGCCCTCAGTTTTTCGACATGGGCGTACGGCATGCGTTTCGATCCGTAGTCGGCCGAAAGCCAGTTGGCCATGTCCTGTCCTTCCGGCACAAGGCTGACGTTGAAGCCCAATCCGTCCATGGCGCCGTGAATGGAGTCTTGCAGATCCTGCATGCGTTGCAGGGTTTTCTGCTCGCGCCGGGCGGCAAGAGCGCGCGCGTCCGCCTCGTGCGCGCGCAGCAGCGACAAAATGGCCACCGCCGAGGCGACGGCGATGGCCACGGCGGCGATGGCGATCATCGCCGACGTTTTTCGAAAAACTATCTCTCGCAACACGATGTGCCAAGGGGACATGGTGTTATCTCCAGACTAATTATTGGATCGAAAATCGTACAACCACGGATTACACGGAATACGCGGAAGGGGGCTTGCCTTGTTGAGTTAAGTGTTGTTTTGTTTCAGCGCTTTGATGCTGATCAAGGCGACGACGACCAGCAGGATTGCCAGCGTGCCGCCCACGACAAGACCGAGCGGCAATTCGGGAGCCGTCTCGGGCTCGGCCGTCTCCGCGTCCGCAGCCGTTTCCGGCGGCGGCGCCATGCCCGACAGGGTTGGCGCCTCCGAGGCAACCGAGAGCAGGTTGCTGACGCCGCCATACCAGTCGGCCTGGATCAGCATGTCCACGCCGGGATTCAAGTCCTTGATCGTGCAGGAGCATGCGCCCAGCAAGAACGCGCTGGCGTCGTCGATCATGGCATCGGCGATGCCGTCGCCAATCAGTCCCCACAACGCTCGACCCTGCCCGAAAATCGGGAACGCGAACGGCTTGTCCTTGAAGTCCTTGTAATCCTTTTCAATGTTCAACAGGGCATGGATTAAAAACTGCTCGGCTGGATCGTCGCGTTGCAAGCGCACGATTTCAAAAGCAATTTTCAGCGGAACATGGCCGGGCGCATCCTTGGCCATTTCGCCTTGTTCCACCTCTTGAATCGCGATGTCCGGCAGTTCGGCCACTTGCCGCACCCAGTCCAGACGCTTGCGCAGGATGTCGGCTTTGGCGTCGTTTTCGGACGGATCGTCGCCCTCGATGAAGATCCAGACGGTGGAAACGCCTTTCAGAATGTGTTCGGCAACGGTGCGGCGCGCCGGGGAATCGACAAGTTGCCAAAGCGTCGCGGGCTCCACTGTGCCGGTCCATAGCGTGTTGGTTTTGACATTGTTCCAATACGGATACGGATAGCGCACGACCCCCCAGGGCAGCACGGCGCGACTCTTTTCGCGGGCCCACACCTTTTTCAGTTCCTCGTGCATGTCTTCCTGATTGATGTCCACCAGCCAGACGGATAAATTGACCGGACGATTTTCGAGCGCTTCAAAGGTCTGGCGCAGAGGTTCGGGCAGCGTCTGGTCGTAGAAGACAAGCGTTTCGTAGGGATAGGGTTCCCAGCGTTCCAGCGCGTAACGGAAAACGGGGATGTTGCAGGCCCGAACCGATGGCGTCCACAACGCCAAACCCAGCATTGCGGCAGCCAAAGCAGGCAAGATCGAAAATCGGCGAATTTGTTTCATGGCAGGTATCCTTTTCGGTCCGCCTGGTTTTGCAACCAACTTGAAGACAACACCCTAAGCGAGAATACGGTTACAGGTTCCAAGAGGGGGGCGCCTCAAACCCTTTTTGTGACTTCTCGTGACTTTTTGTGGCTATTCCTCTTCTCTTGATCCAGAAAAAAGTTTTCTTTTTTTCTGTTTTATTGCTTGACACCCTTTTCAACGTTCAGGTTATAGGTTCTCTTACGTTTATCAGGATACTATATAGTGTAAAATCGGCGGCATGTCAAGGTGTTTCGCAGTCGTTCCGAGCCAGAATGCAGCGGCAGATGCGGTTCGGACCGAGGGCGACGGGGTCGGGATAGCGCTGTTCGCATTCGGGCCGGGCTTGCGGGCAGCGCGGGTGAAAGTGGCAGCCGGTCGGCGGGTGGCTGGGCGAAGGGACATCGCCTTTCAGCACGATACGGCGGCGGCCGGTTACCGGATCGGCCTGGGGCACGGCGGCCAGCAGGGCTTGCGTGTAGGGATGCCGGGCGTCCCTGAAAATATCCTCCACGCCGCCTTCTTCCACGATGCGGCCCAGGTACATGACCGCGACACGGTCGGCCAGATACTCGACGACACCCAGATCGTGCGTGATGAAGAGATAGGAGAGACCGCGCTCGCTTTGGACGGTTTTGAGAAGATTGAGTATCTGCGCCTGTACGGATACGTCCAGGGAGCTGACGGCTTCGTCGCACACGATCAGCTCGGGATTCAGCGCCAGAGCGCGGGCGAGTCCGATACGCTGCCGTTGACCGCCGGAAAATTCGTGCGGGTAACGGTCCATCATTTCGGGATCCAATCCGGTCAGCGCCAGGGTCTCGCCGATGTGCCGGACGCGGTCGGCAACCGACCCGCCGATCTGGTGGGCGCTCATGCCCTCGGCGACAATGTCATGAACGGTCATTCTGGGGTTCAGGCTGGAGAACGGATCCTGAAAAATCATCTGGATGCGGCGGCGATAGGGTTTGAGCGCGGCGGTGGACAGCTTGGCCAGATCGCGTCCGCCGTAGAGGATCGAGCCGGCGTTGGGCGGCATCAGGCCGACCAGCGTTTTGGCTACCGTCGTTTTGCCGCAGCCGGATTCGCCGACCAGCGCGAGCGTTTCGCCCTCGTGCAGGGTCAGGTCCACGCCGTCCACGGCCTTGACATGGCCGGTGACGCGCTTGAACAGTCCGGTACGGACGGGGAAATGCGCTTTCAAGTCGCGTACGGCAAGGCGCACGGTATCGGGCCGCAACGGCGACGAGGGCGCGGGCGTCGGCGTCTCGGCAATCGATGAGGCGATTGCGGGATGCGCGGGGTCGAGCAGGAAGCAGGCGGCGCGGTGCGTGGCGTCGGTCGGAAAGAACGGCGGCGCTTCGACGCGGCAGCGGTCCATGACAAACGGGCAGCGGGTATGGAAGCGGCATCCGGTCGGAAATTGCGCGGGCGGCGGGACGCGGCCCGGGATGGCGGCCAGCGCGTGTTCGCGTCGGGATCGCGAAGGGATGGAACGCAACAGCAGCCGGGTATAGGGATGGGCGGGTTCCGCGAACAGTGGGTCGCGCGCGGCTTCTTCGACCAGGCGGCCCGCGTACATGACGCCGATTCGGTCGGCATTTTCGCGCACGACGCCCATGTCGTGGGTGATCAGCAGCACGGCGGTGTCGCGTTCCTTTGCGATGGCGCGGATCAGGGCCAGAATCTGGGCCTGGATCGTGACATCCAGGGCCGTGGTCGGTTCGTCGGCGATCAGCACGCGCGGCCGGCAGACCAGAGCCATGGCAATCATCGCGCGCTGACGCATGCCGCCGGAGAGCTGATGGGGATAGTCGTCGGCACGGTCGGCGGGGTCGGGCAGGCCGACCTCGCGCAAGGCTTCGATGGTCAGGCGGCGCGCTGCGCGTCGCCCGAGTCCGCGATGGAGTCGAACGCTTTCGTCGATCTGGGCGCCGACCGTGAATACCGGGTTCAAGGCGGTCATCGGTTCCTGAAAGATCATGGAGATGCGGTTGCCGCGGATACGGCGCATGGCCGCCGGACCCAGCGCGGCAAGATCGCGATGCTCGAACAGGATGCGACCGCCCGCGAGGACGCAGGCCGGCTCCGGCAGCAGGCGCAGCAGGGACAGCGCCGTCAGGGTTTTGCCGCTGCCGGATTCGCCGACCAGCGCGTAGGTTTCGCCGGCGTACAGCGCGAAGCTCGCGCCATCCACGACCGCCGAATCGGGGCCCTGTTCGGTGCGCAGACGTACGCGCAGGTCGCGCACGTCCAGCACGGGGTCCGGGGCCGGCGCTGACGATTGCGAAGGATGAAACTGTTCCAGGCTCATGCGCTTCATTCGCCTCCCAGTTTCGGGTCGAGCGCGTCGCGCAAGGCGTCGCCGAACAGATTGGCGGGCAGAACCATGCCCATCATGAACACGAAGGCGGCACACAGTTTCCACCAGACGACCGGCGTACGCGCCAGCTCGAGGCGGGCGTCGTTGATCATGGCGCCCCACGATACGGTATCGGCTCCGACCCCGATGCCGATATAGGACAGCACGGCTTCGGCCAGCACACGCCCGGAAAAACCGAGCACGGCCGTAATCAGTACAAGCGGCATCAGGTTGGGCACGATGTGTCGCCGCATAATGGACACGGAACCGACCCCCATGGCGCGGGCCGCCTGAACGTAGTCCGTTTCGCGCAATTTCAGCGTTTCGCCGCGCAGCACGCGGCATAGCCCCGTCCACGAGGTCAGGCCCATAACCAGGCAAAGCTGCGGCAGGCCGCGGCCCGCGATAAGCATGAAGGCCGCAATAAGCAAAACGTTGGGAATGGATGCGACAACCGTATAGATGTAGGTCACCGTCGCATCGACCCAGCGGCCGAACCAGCCGGCGGCTACGCCGAACAGAATGGCGAACGGCACGACCAGCAGCGTGGTGAAGGCGCCGATGATCATGCCGGTACGGATGCCTTTCAGCGCCAGATAAAGCACGTCGTTGCCAACCCGGTCGGTGCCGAGCAGATGCGTGCGCGGATGCGCCAGGGGCGGGCGGGCGCGGATCAGGGTTCCGTCGGGTTCGACCATGGTTTCCTTGTCGAGCTGATAGCGGGCCATGGGCGCGCTGTAGCCTTTTTCGCGCCGGTTGCGCAGAGGCGTCAGCAGCGCGTCAAGCAGGCTGATTCCCTGCGGGTCGCGGATGATTCGGCCGGTGACGGCATGCCGCAGCGTTTGGCCTTCGGCGTCGCGCAGGGGCGGATGCCAGCCGACGCTGTCGAGCAGTGCGACGCAAACATAGAGGCACAGGATCGCGAACGCGCTCCGCGCCAGGCGGCGACGAAAGACGCGACGGAACGCCGCGCGCCAGCAGGCGTTGCGTCGCAGCCCGCGCGCCAGACCGATCGCGCCAGCGACCAGCAGAGCGACCAGCGTGTTCTGAACATGCCAATGATTCCAAAAGCCCGTCACGCGAACCTCACTCTCGGATCCGCCCAGGTGTAGGCGATGTCGATCAGGATCAGCGCGGCCACGTAGAGCGCCGAACCCAGGAAGACCATGGCGCGGATAACGGCGAAATCCTGGGTCATGATCGCGTCGATCAGGAAGCTGCCGAGTCCGGGAATGCCGAAAAAGTTTTCCAGCAGCAGATTGCCCATGATCAGGAAAGGGATGCCGACGACCACGTTGGTCAGGATGGGCAGCAGCGCGTTTTTCAGGGCGTGCCGGAAGAGCACGGCGCCTTCGCCGAGCCCCTTGGCGCGCGCGGTGCGGATGTAGTCCTTGTGGATTTCCTCGAGGAACACGGTGCGATAGTAGCGCGTCCCGGCGCCAATACTGCCGACCACGCCGATGCCGATCGGCAGAATCAGAAAGCGCAACGCATGGGGGAACGCGGAATCGAATCCGGATACCGGGGCCAGCTTCCAGCGAATGGCGAACAGATACTGTCCGCCGACAATGTAGAAGAGCATGGAGACGGACATCATGAACACGCAGACGACCAGCGCGCCATGATCGAGGCCGGAGCCCCGGTGAAACGCCACGACCATGGCGAGAATCAGGTTGACGGCAAGCGCGAGCGCGAAGATCGGAACGGTCAGAGCCAGCGAGTAGGGGATGCGCTCGCGCATGGCGGCGCCGATGGCGCTGTTGTCGTGGTCCGAGCTTCCGAACTGGAAGGCGAAAAGCGGCATGCTTTTGGTCCAAAAGACGGTGCGGGTGAAGCAGCCGGGAAACCGTTCGTCCGCATTGAAAAGGCGGGGCAGGTGATAGCCGTGCTGGCGTTTCCAGCTTTCGATGCGTTCGGGCGTGGCGTGGCGTTCGCCAAGAATCTGTTCGGCCATGCGGTCGGGCGGATTGACATAGAAAAACAGCGCGAAAACGGTCAGATTCACGCCCAGTAGCGTGATCAGCCCATGCGCGATTCTGCGTATTATATGAGCCCGCATGATGGTGTTTCCTGGCCGCCGGATCGAGGCGCCGTCTAGACACAAGGCGGGCTGTCGCCCGCAACCGAAGTGTGTGGGTATGCGGGTTTGGGAGTGTGTGAGTTTTCACCCGCATACCCACGCACTCACACACTCACGAACAATCGAGCATCCAAATCTTCTTGTTTTTTATGACGGCAACGGCAGATTAATGCGCTGGAATAAGCGAGTTTTTCTGCTGCGAGCACGCATTCGCAGACGTTTGCGCACTCTCGCGACGAAACCCTCGCTTATTCCAGATCTAGAGCTGCGCTTCGTAGATCAGCTTGATGTCCGAGTCGGTCAACGCCCGATTGTAGATCATGACTTCATCGATTTTGCCCTTGAAGCTCGCGTCGGTGTTTCTGTTGTCTCTTCCGATAAAGAGATCTCCGGATATCCGGCTGCGCATCCGATCGGTCATCGTTCGCGCGGCCAGAGCGCGGCCGTTGCCGTACACTTTGCCTTGCCGGCTCTGGCCGCAGAACACCATGGCGACATGAAGCCATTGGTTTTCGGGGAACGGACCGATTTGGTCTGTCTCGAATCCGCGTCGGGTATCGAAGAACGAGGCGTACAGCGTGGCGCCGGAAAACCTTATGCCGTATTGTTCGCCGCCTCCGAAATTGCGGGTCAGGATCGTATTGTGCTGTCGGCCCAGATCGGTTGGCTTGACCCAGGCCAGAATCGTCATTCCGTCGGAGACGTTCAGTTCGGCGTCCGCTTTCACGACGATGCTGTCGCTGGTTCCGTTAAAGACATAGGCGCCGCCCGTTTTGCCTTGCGGAGTCCATGACGCGCCCTGAACCTCGCCCGCATGCCGGTTGCCGGCCTGGTTGGCGACGGTTCGCCCCTCGTCCCTGTCGAACGCGAAGTGAAGGATGCGTCCTCTGAGCGCCGACGCGGGCAGTTCGCGACCCCCGACAGACACCGAAATGGAGCGCGCATGCTCCAGGGCGATGCTGATTTGTCCGAACACCGTCTTAAGCTCGATCGTGTCCAGAAGAAGCGCGCCTGTGATTCGGTCGCCGTTTCTCATCACGAACGATACGGCTTCGCGATCGTCCCCGATCCGTATGCCGGTAATTTGAGACAACGGAACGGTTATGGCGGCGAACGCGGTCTTGACCGATACGGATTCGACAGCGGGCGCGCCGACGATGCGCGAGCCATCGACCAAATCGACGGACAAACGCAGCGCCAAATCGGCGGTTTCCTTTTCGGCGAACACGACCAGGGCTAAAGCCGAAAAAACAATGGCCGTAACATAGCGTAACCATGGATTTCTTGTCATCGCAACCTCCTGTAACGTTTAAAAGAAGGAAACTACCAAGTAGAGCGTCGGGAGACAACCCCTAATCACGGGTGTTTCAACATAGGGCTTGCATACTTAGTCGCATCGTGACTATGGTTCTGCATGGTTGTTGCGATTGGATTGTTTCGTCACAAGCTGCGCCGCAAAGACGGGTTATCATTGCAAAATCGATTGGCAAGAATACGAAAGGATTATTAAGGCAACCCCAAAGGGGTTATGCAACAAATCCTGGGGCGCTGCCCCAGGCTTCGCTGCGTCAGGCGGAAAACAAGAAGATTCGACCAGACATATGCGGAACATGCTCGCGATGCCGAAACAACACGATGGGCGATAATGCGTGTGTCCCGAGCTATCG
>SLMC01000182.1 GCA_007133745.1 Kiritimatiellia bacterium | reverse complement strand
TTCAGCCGAGTCGTATCCTGCCGGAAGATCGAGGTGCGGGGACGGCTGACGGCCAAGGTGCGCGCCGAGGAAAGCGTGTCGATTATGGCCGGCGCCGTGGTGCGGGGCGAGATGGTCACGCCTCGTCTCGCGGTCGAAGACGGCGCCCGGCTTTCCGCTCGGCTCGCTATCGGCACGGACGCGCAAAGCGCAAGTCGGGAATCGGCAGACGCGAAGCGCAAGGAGAGCGTCGGCACGGCGCAAAAAGGGAAACGCAAGGCGGCACGAGGCAAAGCGCGAAAATAAGCTGCCTTTTTGACATAACGGAGAAACTATGGCCGCGAAACGAAGTTTGGGAAGAGGGTTGGCCGCGCTGATCAAGGAGCCGACCGTATCGGACTCCGCCGCGCAGGCGCCCGATGCGAAGGGCGTTCGGCATGTGTCGTTGGACCGCATTCGCAAGAGTTCCGTGCAGCCGCGTCATGCGTTCGATGCGGAGGCCCTGTCCGACTTGGCCAATTCCATCCGCGAGCATGGCATCGTGCAGCCGCTGCTGGTGCGTCCGACGGGCGATCATTTCGAGCTGATTGCCGGCGAGCGGCGTTTGCGGGCCGCCGGCGAAGTCGGTTTGACCGAAGCGCCTGTCATCGTCATGGAGGTCTCGGACGAAGACGCGTTGCAGTTGGCGCTGATCGAGAATCTTCAGCGGGAAAACCTGAACATTATCGAAGAAGCCGAAGGCTATCGCGCATTGGCGACCGAGTTCCATCTTACGCAGGAGGATATTGCCCGCCGTGTCGGCAAGGCCCGGGCCACGGTAGCCAATGCCTTGCGCATATTGGATTTGGCTCCGGAAGTGCGCGATATGCTGGCCCGCGGCGAACTGTCCGCGGGACATGCCAAGGCGTTGCTCGGCTTGGCGTCGCCGGTCGAGCAGGCGTTTTGCGCCCGGCGGGCCATGAGCGAAAACCTGTCCGTCAGAAGCCTGGAAAACATCGTGCGCAAGGCGCAACAGGCGCCGCGCAAGCCGCGGGCGGCACGCAGCGATTTGCCGCGCGAACATCTGGGCGACTTGTCCGATACGCTGCATCGGGTTTTCGGAACGGCCGTGCGGATTCAGCCGTCCCGCACCTATGCCAACGGCAAAAAAGGCAAGGGCACCATTGAAATCGATTTTTATTCCAACGACGATCTCGACCGCATTCTGCAGGTTCTGGGCGTTGCGGAGGGGTAACGCTGTCACGCTCGCGGCCCAACGATGAATGCCTTTTCCCAAAGGCGCTTGCGCCGCCGCGTTGACGAGATGCCATGAGACCGCTGATACAAACCTTCTATCCCTTCTTCAAGCCCTATATGCGACGCTTGGCTTTGGCCATGTTCGGCATGGGCGTTTTCATTCTGCTTGTCCTGATTCCGCCGCTGCTGACTCGGCATCTGATCGACAGGGTTGTGGTGCCGGGCGCCTGGGAGCAATTGCCCTGGGTCGTATTGGCGATGGCGCTGGCTCCGATCGCGGCGCACACGCTGCGCTATTTCAATATCAATCTGATTCTTCTGATGAGCACACGCCTGATTGCCGATCTGCGCGTGGCGATGTACAGGAAAATTCTGGCGCTGAGCATGCGGTATCACGGCGAGAATCAGTCGGGCAAGATCACCGGCCGGATCATGGACGATGTGAGCATGGTGCAGCGTCTGCTGACGGGCGAAAGCGTGCGCATGCTGATGGATGCCATCATCGTGGTCTTCTGTCTATGGGTTATGTTGTCCATCTCGACGAAGCTGACCCTTCTGGTTTTCGTGCTGATGATCTGCTATGTCCTGGCCTACCGCTTTTTCTCGCGTCGCATTCGCGTAGCGACTCGCGCGCATCGCCGGATTTTCGATCAGATCGGCGGTCGGCTTCAGGAAACGGTGGCGGGCGTGCGTCAGGTCAGAATCTATAACCGGGAGGAATGGGAAAACACGGTGTTTCTCGGCCGCATGGCCGGTAGCCTGGGCCGCGAGATGGAAAGCGCCATGGGGCAAATGAACCTGAGCGTGGCTTGTCAGGCCATTTCGGGGCTTGGAACCACCGCCATTGTGGGGGTGGCGATGTTCATGGCGTTGAATCCGCAGACGGGGATGACCTATGGCAATCTGGCAGCCTTCAGCATGTACACGTGGACGTTGATCGATCCGGTGGTGCGCCTGACCAATATGGCCGGGCAACTGGTGGAAACGCTGGTGTCGCTGGAACGGATCGCGTCCGTTTTGCGCGAGCCGACCGATGTAGCCGATCCGCCCCGCCCGGTCCGGCCCGACAGCGTCCGCGGTACGATCGAGTTCAAGGATGTGGTGTTTTCCTATGCCCCGGACAAGCCGTTGTATCGCGGCTTGTCGCTCAAGGTGAATCCGGGCGCCATGGTGGCGCTGGTCGGCGAGACCGGGTGCGGCAAGACCTCTTTGACCAGCCTGCTGATGCGTTATTGGGATGTGCAGGGCGGCAGCGTTCGGCTGGACGGCCGCGATATTCGCGAGTTGGATTTGCATTGGTTTCGCCAACTCTTCGGCGTGGTGCTGCAGGACCCGGTGATTTTCGATGCCACTTTGGCTGAAAACATCGCTTATGGCCGTCCGCGCGCTTCGCGGGAGGCGGTTGAAGGCGCCGCCCGCGCCGCCGAGATCTACGAGCTGGCCATGGCGCTTCCCGACGGATTCGACACGATGATCGGCGCTCAGGGCGTCAAGCTGTCCGTCGGCGAGCGTCAGCGTGTCAGCATCGCGCGCGCCATTCTGAAGGATCCTGTCATTCTCGTGCTCGACGAGGCGACCTCCAGCCTGGACAGTCAGTCGGAAGCCCTGATCCAAAAGGCTTTGGCCACCGCTTTGAAAGGCCGGACCGGTTTCGTGGTGGCGCATCGGCTCTCGACGATCGAGAAAGCGGACATGATTGTGGTCATGGATCGCGGCCGGATCATCGAGCAGGGGACCCATCGGGACCTGCTGGCCCTGCAAGGAAAATATTTTCGGTTGCATCGGGAATGGAACCGCGAGGCGGAGGGAGCGCGATCCTGATGAAGAGCAACCGAAACGCAAGGGTCCAGTCCATTATGGATCGCGCACTGGCCGATCTGGAAGACGGACCGAGCCGGATAGGGCCGGATATGGCGCAGTTCGGCCGCCGTTACCTGCGGCCCTATCGGCGCGGCATTCTTTTGGCGGCGGCGTTGTCCATGGTCGTCGCCGTTCAGCCCTTTGCCATGTCGTTGACGTCTCGTTTTCTGGTGGACGATGTGTTGCGAGTCAATCGCGGCGGCGTGGACATGGACAATATCGCGCATCATGTCGTTCTGGCCTGGTGGCTGATAGCGTTTCGGGTTGGCCTTTGGCTCGCCTATTTGACGGCCATGTGGATTCGAACGCGCGTGGTGCAGTCGGCGGGCCGCTCGGTCGTGTACGATTTGAGGCGGGCCTTGCACGAGAAGCTGCAGTCGCTGCATATCGGTTTTTTCGAGCGTATGCCGCCCGGAAAGATCATCAGTCGGATACTGGACGATGTGCGCGTGCTGCAAAACTGGATGTCGAGTCAGTCGATCAATTTGGTTACGCATGTGTTCGAGCTGGTCTTCGGGCTGGGATTGCTGTTCTTTCTCAACTGGCGGCTGGCTTGCCTGGTGACGGGCATGTTGCCCGTGTACGGCTATGTCTTCAAAGTTTTTCGACCGGCCATCGAGCGGACCCACTTGGCCTTTCGCCGCTTGCATTCGCGGCTGTACGGCTATATCGCCGAACGGATCGCCCATGTTCAAGTCGTGCAGGCGTTCGCGCAGGAGAAACGCGAGACGAGCAAGTGCGCGGCCATAACCTCGGACATGGTGCGCGTTCGCATGCGACTGGCCCGTTACCAGCAGGGCATCACGCTTGCCGCCACGGTTTTGGCCTCCTTGACTTCGGCGGCGCTGACCTACCTGCTGATGCGGCAGGTGCAAACGGGGACGATGTCGATGGGCTCGGCGCTGGCGTTCGTATTCGCGCTCGGTCCGGTTTTCGTGCCGGTTAACGGATTGACCTCGATGGCGGTCGAAGCGCAGAGCGTCCCGGTCATTCTCCGCCGGGTTTTCGCCATACTCGAGACGCCGGTCGCCGTTTCGCCCGGCAAGATCGATTTGGCGGGCATGCGTGGAAAAATTCGTTTCGACCATGTGACGTTCGCCTATCCGGGCAACGAGGCGAACGCGCTGGAGGATGTTTCCTTTCAGGTTCTTCCCGGCGAACGCGTGGCCATTATGGGGCCGTCCGGTTCCGGCAAGAGCACGATCTTTCAGTTGCTGCTGCGCTTTTACGATCCGAACAGCGGCCAGGTTCGCGTCGGCGGGGTCAACTTGCAGGAGGCCGCCACGGCGTCCATCCGCCGCCATGTCGGCATGGTGCAGCAGGAGCCTGTGGTGTTTTCGGGAACGCTGGCCGACAACATCCGCTACGGCCGGCTCGATGCGACGCCGTCCGAAATCATGCGTGCCGCCGAATGGGCGGAGCTGCACGATTTCATCATGGAATTGCCCATGAAATACGAGACCGATGTCGGCGAACAGGGGGTGACCTTGTCCGGCGGCCAGAAACAGCGCATGGCATTGGCGACGGCGCTATTGACCGATCCCGAGATTCTGCTGCTGGACGATACCACCAGCGCGCTTGACGCCGAGACCGAGGTGCGCATTCGCGAGACGTTGCACCGAGTTATGGAACGACGGACCAGCCTGGTCATTACGCACCGCGTCGCCACCGCCCGCGCTGCCGACCGCATCATCGTGCTCGACAAGGGCCGCGTCGTTCAAATGGGCGTTCACGAAACCTTGGCGGAAGAAACGGGCTTCTATCGGCAGACCTGCCTGCAGCAAAAAGCGCTGTAGAGCCGTCGGCTTTCCCGAGCCGGAAAGCATGCCGGAAAATGACTTGGCACATTTTCTCGATCCCGCCGGCCTTGCGCCGGCGGTGAAGAAAGTTGAGGGAGGGGTGCGCAGAGCCTGCTCCCTCAACGTTTGCCTCCACCGGCACAAGGCCGGCGGGCAGCATGGGCGTCCAAAACGCCCATTAATTTTTGCGCGGGCGCTAAGATCGCGCGGATTGCGGTTTGTGCATGGGTGTGTCGCCAATGCGCAGCATTTCCGCTTCGAGCTTGGCGGTCATGGTTGCGACGGTCTCGGCATAGGCCGGGTTGGCGTACACGTTGTGCAGTTCGAGCGGATCGTTGCGCAGATCGAACAGCTCCCACTCGGGCTGACCGCTTCCCGGCTTGGCGCCCGGCTCGCCGCAATCCTCGTTGTACCAGTAGATCAGCTTGAAATCGTGCGTGCGAATGCCGTAATGCGCGTAGGCGTTATGGCAAAAGTCCTGGTTCATCCAGTAGCGGTGATAGGCCAGATCGGTCCAGTCGTCGGGTACGGTCCCCTCCAGCAGCGGCTTGAGGGAACGGCCTTGCATGTAGTTGGGCTGGGGCAGGCCCGCGATGTCGAGGAACGTCTGCGCGAAATCGACGTTGCTGGCCATGGCGTCGCAGGTCGTGCCCGCTTGCACGAGCTTCGGGTAGCGTACAAGGAACGGCATGCGGAAGCTCTCGTCGTAGATGAAGCGCTTGTCGAACCATCCGTGCTCGCCCAGAAAAAAGCCTTGATCCGAGGTGTAAATTACCAGGGTGTTTTCGGCGAGCCCGTTGGCGTCCAGGTAGTCGAGCAGGCGGCCGACATTCTCGTCTACGGAATGCACGCATTGCAGGTATTTTTGCATGTAGCGCTGATACTTGAAGCGCTTAAGCTCCGCCTGGTTCTTGAACGTGAATGTTTCGCCCGTGTTGCGGCAGCGCAGCGAAAATCCGTCGAGCTGGTCGTCGGCGGGGAACGGTATGGTCCTGCCCGCTCCGCCGCCTTCGCGTTTGCCGGGCGCTTCGGGGGTTTCGATCAGGTCGAGATCGTCATAGGTCATGTCGCGCGCGACGCGCATGCGGGCCGCGCCGGCCGCCTCCGCCCGCTCGCTGTAGTCGTCGTCATACGTGTCCGGCGTCGGGATGGGCTCGGTATAGAGCGAACGATGCTCGGGCTTGGGATCCCACGGCCGATGAGGCGCCTTGTGATGGCACATCAGGAAGAACGGTTTGTCCGCGTCGCGTTCGTCGAGCCATTTCAGGCTCTTGTCCGTGGTGATCTCCGTGACATAGCCGGGCTCCACAATTTTTTCGCCCATCTCGTAGAAAACCGGATCATGGTACAGACCCTGGCCGGGCAGCACGCTCCAGAAGTCGAATCCGGTTGGCCAGTGCGCGGGTCCCTGTCCGAGATGCCATTTCCCGATCATGGCGGTTTGGTAGCCGCCGGTTTGGAGATGCTTGGCAACGTTGGGGAGTCGGTTGTCCAGATGGGTGGAGAGTGTCGTTACTCGATTGATGTGGTTGTGCGTTCCGGTCAGGATGGTGGCGCGGCTGGGCGTGCAAATCGAGTTGGTGACGTAGCAATGGTTGAAACGCATGCCTTCGTTCGCGATGCGGTCGAGCCCGGGCGTTTGGTTGACCCGGCTTCCATAGCAGCTTAGCGCCTGGCTGGCGTGGTCGTCGGTCATAATGAAAAGAATGTTGGGCTGTGCGTTCATAATGTTTCCTTTGCTGTTTTGGATGCCGAATATGGGCCTGACTTTTTTTCTATGTTTGTTTGCGTCAATAAAAGCATGGCGCATGACTTTAGGCAAGTTTGGAATGACGTATATTCCAGCATTCCGCTTCTACAAGGCGGGCTGACGCCCGCAACCCAGAGGTCGGATATCAGATATCAGAAGTCAGAGGTCCGGTCCTGCCATCGGTTTACGAGAACGGCGACGAGAACGGATAACGAGTAAAGAGCGCCCAATCGTCCACCTTTCTCGTCGCCGTTATCGTCCACCGAATCTTCTTGTCATTAATGACAGCAATGCGGAAACAAGGCGCTCATGGCTCTGAAAAAACCTTGCTTCCCCGCTTTCGTCTGTTAGTCTGCCTCTATGAAACGTTGGATTCCAGTGTTGATGGCGGTGGCGGGCGCGCTGGCATGTTCGCGCGCGAAGGGGCCGGACGAAGCGCCGCCGTTGTCGCTGGTATCGGCACAGTCGCAGGCGGTGGCCGGGGACACTTTTGTTCTGGGTGTTCGCATCCGCATTCCGGACGGCTGGCACGCCTATTGGATCAATCCGGGCGATGCGGGCGAACCGACGCGTTTCGACTGGGATGCGCCGGTCGGCGTTTCGCTGACCCCGTTGCCCTGGCCGATTCCCGATATTTACGAGTATGACGGATTGGTTTCCTATGGTTACGAATCGGAGGTGATTATTCCGTTTCAGCTCTCCGTTGCGGCCGATGCCGGACCGGTAACCGGTATCGTATGCCGGGCGCGCTGGATGATTTGCCAGGATATATGCCTGCCGGTCGAGGATCGGGCTGTTTTGTCGTTTGCCTCCGATCCGGCCGACGAGGCAGGCGTTCGACGCGATGCCGCGATGCTGGATCGTCTGATCCAAGCATTGCCGCAACCCGACGCGTCCTGGACTTTCGCCGCCGAATTGACCGAGCGCGCCTTGACGATGCGCGCGGTTCCGCCGCCGGACATGGCGGCCGGGTGGACCGAACGCGCGGTCTTTCTGCCGGAGGTTTTCGGCGTGTTCGAGCATCGCGGCTCCGATGGCTGGCATGTCGACGAGGCCGGCCCGGGCGCCGCCAAGGAGTTGCCGCGTTTTTCGGGCACGGGCGAAGGACTTGAGCGGATCGAAGGCGTGTTGATTTTGCGCGGCGATCCGGCTGCAGGGACAGCCGATAGGGCGATCGCAGTCTCCGTGCCGGTTGCGCGTCCGTGACGGCTGGCAAAACGCACAAACAAACAAACAAACAACCAACCCAACAACAAGGAGGAGAGACATGAGAACAGAGCATAAGACAAGAACAGTGGCGATGGCGACGGTGGCGGCGGCGATGGTGACGGGATTGATGGCGTGTTCGCGTTCGCAGGCGCCGGACGAAGCCGTGTTGGATGCCGAGGTTACCGAGACGGCGGCGGAGGATGTGATTCTGGTGGCCAAGCCTGGCGAGGCGGCGCCGGACTTCACGTTGCCGGATCTGGACGGGAAGACGCATACGCTCTCCGAGTACAAGGGCAAGGTGGTGGTTCTGGAATGGATCAACAAGGATTGTCCGTTTGTGAAGAAGCATTATTCCGTGGACGCCATGCAGACGCTGCAGCGAGAGTATACGGCGCAGGGGGTGGTTTGGCTGGCGATTTGCTCGTCGGCTCCGGGCAAGCAGGGCCATTTCGATATTCCGACCTGGAAGAGCCGGGCCCAGGAAAGCCAGATGGCGCCGACGGCGATTCTGCTGGATCCGGACGGAACCGCGGGGCGCGCCTACGAGGCAACGCATACGCCGCACATGTACGTG
>SLMC01000117.1 GCA_007133745.1 Kiritimatiellia bacterium | reverse complement strand
TGAAGCGTTCAAATACCCTAGACGGCAAAAGACACGAAACGACAAAAGCCGCAAGGGTGAAAAAGGGAGGGATTCACAAAAGGCCCGTCTTTATTGGCTGAAACGCTTGTTTGTTCAATGGGAACGGGGCGTTTCCGGCGGTGGGCCCAGCTGGACTCGAACCAGCGACCAGAGGATTATGAGTCCCCTGCTCTGACCAACTGAGCTATGGGCCCATGGATTGCGCAAGGATTGAAAGACAGTAGAAAACAACTCGGCCAGCGTCAAGCCCTATTCATTTACGAGCGCATTTCATAACTTGCCAACCGCTCGCAACAGCGCTATCAACTCTCCTCATGAAAGGATGGCTGCATATTGGGTTTCCGATGGCGGCACAAGCAACGCTGCTCGCTGCTACGCTGAGGCTCCCGCCCGACTCCGCGTTCCATGATGTCGTCATGTTCCTTCCGTACGGACTGGCCCTTGTCGGCGCGGCGCTCGGCCTTATTTTCGCGCTGAACCGCGTGTCGTTCTGCTGCACGGCCCTGCTGGGCGCGTATATTCCGATGACGCAGGCTTTCGGGCTGGCCGGCAACGCATCGGATACCGTCGTGCTTGCGGGGTCCGCGCTGCTGCCATGGCTGATGCTGGGCTTGTATCACGGCCGCGAAAAAAGAGTGTTCAGTCTTCATGGCGCCGCTCGCGCAACGGCGGTTCTGGGCGCAGTTGTCGCAATCATGGCAGCCGGCTCGTACGTCGAGTTGCCCATGCGGTTTGCGCGATTCTCGGAACAGCCCCTGTTTCAACCGCTTACCGAGCGCTGGACCATCCCGCCGATCGGCATGGCGGCTTTCGCGGCGGCGCTTCCTTTTTTCCTGATTCGCACCTCAGGCGCAAGCCCCTGGCTGGGCCGATTCTTTTTTGTCGCCATGCTCTCGCTGTTTTTCGCTTTGAACGCGCGGTCTTCCCTATGGACCGCCGAAAGCCGGGCGGCCGTCGGCTCGGCGTTCGTCTCGGGCGCGCTTTTGACCCTGATCTGGGCTGTCCTGGAAAACGCATGGCGGAGCGCCACGCTGGACGAACTGACCGGACTGCCCGGTCGACGCGCGCTGCGGCGACATTTGGCGGCCTTGGAAACGCACTATGCCGTGGCCATACTCGATTTGGACCGTTTCAAAAGGGTGAACGACCGTTACGGACACGATACCGGCGATCAGGCTCTGCGTTTTGTCGCCGGACACATCGGCAAGGCGAAATCGGGGAACGCCTATCGCTATGGCGGCGAGGAATTCGTTCTCGTATATGAACGCAAGCCGATAGAGGCTGTCGCAACGGAACTGGAAGCGCTGCGCCGCGACCTCCGCGCAAAACCCTTCGCCGTTCGCGGTTCGAGCCGACCGAAACGCAAGCCCGGCAAGACGAACCGCGCCGCTGCGGCCCGGCGAACAAGCGCAGCCCAACCGACTCGGTCCATCCGGCTCTCGGTCAGTATCGGACTGGCGGCGCCAAACCGCAAAAAAGTCCGGCCGGAAGACGTACTGCGCGCCGCCGACAAGGCGCTTTACAACGCCAAAAAAAACGGACGGAACCGCCTCTGCATCGCAGATTGAACCCCGAAACGGATTAAGACGGACTTCGCCCGCACCCAAACGTGTGCGGATGCGGGTTGGGGCGTGCGCGAGTCTATGGCCTACGCACTCGCGAACTCGCAAGCAATCACGCCTCCAAACGCTTGTCATTTCGACAGGACGGCGCGATTAGGCGCCAGGACGGCTGAACCTTGGACACGAAACGGGCGCATCTGCGGAGTTGCAGTTATTCACGATCCCACCGGCTTTATGCCGGTTGGTGAAGAAAGATTGTGTTGTGGCGGCCTTTCTTTTTCTCAACGTTTTCCTCCACCGACACAAGGTCGGCGGGCGGGTCGGCGCAACGAATCGCAGATGCGCCCACACGAAACAAAAAGCGATCTGCGGAGTTGCGCTTGAGCAGGCGCTATGCTATCAAGCAGTCATGTTGTTGTAAAAGCGCCTTCTCGAACGCCGACACATGAACGGAGTTATTTATGGGCAATACGTTCGGAACATTTTTCAGGGTTACGACATTCGGCGAGTCGCATGGTCCCATGATCGGCGCTGTCATCGACGGATGTCCGGCACGGCTGGAACTTGCGGAGTCCGATATTCAACCGCAACTGGATCGGCGTCGGCCCGGCCAGAGCCGTCTGACCACGGCGCGCTCGGAACAAGATCGGGTTCGCATCGTGTCGGGTACGGAGAACGGGCTGACCCTGGGTTCGCCTGTGACTCTGCTTGTCGAAAACGCCGACCATCGGCCCGGCGACTACCGCGCACTGGCCCAGGCGCCGCGGCCCTCGCATGCGGATTATACGTACCGCCAAAAATACGGAATCCTGGCAAGCAGCGGCGGCGGGCGAGCCAGCGCGCGCGAAACGGCGGCACGCGTCGCCGCTGGCGCCGTGGCGGAAAGACTGTTGAGGCAACGTCACGGCATCGAAATCGTGGCCTGGGTCAGCGCCGTTGGAACCGTTGACGCGCCAGATTTCACGGATCGGCCGGTAACCCGCGCGGAGGTGGATGCGCATATCGCGCGTTGTCCCGACCAGAAAACCGCCGAACGTATGGCGGAACTGATCGATTCCGTCAAGCGCGACGGGGATTCCGTCGGCGGCATAGCCACGTGCGTTTGTCGCGGCCTGCCGCCCGGATGGGGCGAACCGGTTTTCGACAAGCTTAGCGCCCGCCTGGCGGCAGCCATGCTCTCGATTCCGGCCTGTCGCGCATTCGAAATCGGATCCGGCTTCGCAGGCTGCCGATCGCAAGGCTCCCTGCAAAACGACCTGTTCGTGAAGAAAGGGAGCCGACTCGGCACGACAACCAACCGCAGCGGCGGCATCCAGGGCGGACTCTCCAATGGCGAGCCGCTAGTGTTCCGCACAGGCTTCAAACCGCCCGCAACGATTGCGATCGCACAGCATTCGGCCGATTACGACGGACAGAACATGGACCTGCGCATCGAAGGCCGACACGATCCCTGCGTACTGCCCAGAGCCGTACCCGTCGTGGAAGCCATGGCGGCGCTGACCCTGGCGGATATGGCCTTGGCGAACGGGGGAGACGGGTAAACCATGACGGCGCGTCCGGGTTTACCGATTTGCGGGCAAAATCGATTACGATTAAACTGCGGCTCCGCCGCTTCAGGGAAAAACGCAGGGTGGACTTTCAGTCCGCCCATCAGAAGACCGACTGAAAGTCGGTCCTACGGAAAGGGAACAAGGGAAGATTAGGGCGAAAGATTAAGGGGCTCGCGTCTTGATCCCTAATCTTTCGCCTTAATCTTTCGCCCTAATCTCTGGTGAACGTGCGTTGGTGGTGGATATCCGCAAAGAAGCGCAAAAAGCGCAAGGCAAGAAAATTTTTGCGCCTCTTGCGCCTTTTTGCGGCTGTAAAAAAAGCATATACGGATAAGGCGCTAATTAAGGCATTCATGGACCCTATCGGCTGTTTCGACATTCTGGCGACCGACCCATCCTCGTCCGCGCGACGCGGACGCCTGATCACGGCGCACGGGCCTGTCGAAACGCCCGCCTTCATGCCGGTCGGCACTCAGGGTTCGGTCAAAGCCGCGTCTCCGCGCGACCTGTCCGAGCTGGGCGCCGAAATGATTCTTTCCAACACCTACCATCTGGCCATTCGGCCGGGCGTGGACATCATTCGCGGCGTCGGCGGCTTGCATGCGTTCATGGGCTGGGACGGGCCCATTCTGACCGATAGCGGCCGCTACCAGGTGTTTAGCCTGGCCCGGTTGAGAACCGTGCGGCCCGACGGCGTGGAATTCAACAATCATTTCGACGGCGGCCGCCTTTTCCTGGGTCCGACCGAGACCATGGGCATACAACGCGATCTCGCTTCCGACATCGCCATGGTTCTCGACGAATGCCCGCCCTACCCCTGCGAGCATATTTACGCTTGTCAAGCTGTGGACAAAACGCTAGCTTGGTCGGCTTTATGTTTGGAACAGGACCGCGCGCCCGGTCAATTGGTGTTCGGAATCGTGCAAGGCGGGGCTTATGCGGACCTGCGCCGGCGTTGCGCGGGCGAGCTGGCGGCCATGAATTTCGACGGCTACGCGATTGGCGGGGTCAGCGTGGGGGAACCCGAGCCCGTTCTGATCAAAGGCATCGACGACAGCGTCGGCGCCTTGCCGGCAGACAAGCCGCGCTACCTGATGGGCGTCGGAAAAACGCATCAGATGGTCGAAGCTGTCGCGCGCGGAATCGACATGTTCGATTGCGTGATCCCCACGCGGTTCGCCCGGAACGGAACGGCGTTCACCCGCCGGGGCCCGTACCCGGTCAAGGCGGGCGAGTACAAGAACGATTCGCGGCCCGTGGAAGAAGGGTGCGCATGCTACGCCTGCAGCCGGTTCTCGCGGGCGTACATTCGGCACCTGCTTAACGTAAAGGAAGTTTTGGGCATTCATTTATTGACGCTGCACAACCTGTACCGGTACCTGCAGTTCATGCGCGACATGCGTTCCGCACTCGAGAACGGATGCTTCGAGGAATTCCGCCGCGAACACGGCGTAGAGAAAGGACCAGCCCCATGCTAAACGAGACCATGCAACATCTTTTTTCGGCCATGCCCGTTGCGACCGGCGGAGGCGGAGGCTTCGGCATGTTCCTGCCGATGATTGTGATTTTCGCCATTTTCTATTTCATGATGATCCGTCCGCAGCAACGCAAGGAGAAGGAACGCCGGCTCATGATCGACAACGTCAAAAGCGGCGACCGCGTCCTGTTCAGCGGCGGCATCTTCGGAACGGTCGTCAATGCGAAAAACGCGCATACGCTAGTGATCAAGATTGCCGACAACGTCAAGGTCGAAGTCGCGCGGGCCGCCGTGGCCAAAGTGCTGGAGAAAGGTGAAAAACCCGGGGATACGCCCGACAAACAATAACGGAGACGATACGCCATGGAAAGAAGAGACGTGTGGAAATGGGGATTGCTGACCTTACTGGTGGCCGCATCCTTGGCCCTGGTCCTGCCGCCCGGGGAAAAAATCAATTACGGCATCGACCTGATGGGCGGCACGAGTTTCGTGGTGGACATCGACCCGGCCGAAATCGAGGCGGAAATCCTTCGGCGCGAGGGAACCGGCATCACCGAAGAGCAATTGAAAAGCGAGATATCCAATGCCCTGCGCGACGCGCAGGAGCGCGCTTTGATCGTCATTGCCAACCGCGTCAACGAAATGGGCACGCGCGAACCCATCATTTACCCCGAGCGCGGCAGCAACCGCATTGTCATCCAGTTGCCCGGCGCATCCGACGAGGAGCGACGCGAGGCGGAAGACATCATTCGCCGGGTCGCCTTTCTCTCCTTCCACATGGTTCACCGCGACAGCGAACTCCTGTCCCGCTCGCTGATGGAGGAACGCATTTCGCTGCCCGGCTTCAAGATCATCGAGTACGAAGGCCGTCCGTACTATGAACAGGATCAGGAAGCGACAAGGGAAGCGGCGGCCCTGGCCGTCGATCCGCGCCGACGCTTTCCCGACGGCAAAGCCCCTCTGAATTACATGTTCCTGCTGGAAAAGGTGTTTCTGGACCGGATCAAGCGCGAGGTGTACCACCCGATCTGCGTCCGGCAAATTCACGAGTTCACCGGCGACCTGCTCACCAACGCGCGTCCGGAACTGTCCCAGTTCGGACAACGCTACGTCAGCCTCGAACTCAACAACGCCGGCGCCATCCTGTTTCATCAGATCACCCGCGATTACGGGCCGGGCGGCCCGAGAAACCGGGATTCGGAGACCGGCTACCAGATGGCGATCGCGCTCGATCACATCGTGCATTCCGCACCGGTCATCAACGAACCCATCCCGGGCGGACGGGCGCAAATCACCGGGTCCTTTCCGGGCGACGAGTCGCACAAGCTGGCCATGGTGCTGCGCACCGGCGCGCTGCCGGCGCCGGTCCGGATCATCGAGCGCCGCCAGGTGGAGCCGTCGCTCGGTATCGATTCCAGGGACAAAGGCCTGACGGCCATCATGGCAGCCGGCATCGGCGTCTTGGTGTTCATGCTGCTCTACTACCGCATGAGCGGCCTGGTAGCCGATCTGGCGCTGATCCTGAACATGGCGCTGCTGCCGCTGGGCATGGTGCTGGTCGGCGGCTTTCTCGGCGTGTTTCTGGGCGCACGGGCCGGAGCGAATCCCTTCTCGCTGCCGGTCCTGACCTTGCCCGGCATCGCCGGCATCCTGCTGACCATCGGCATGGCCGTGGATGCCAATGTCTTGATCTACGAACGGTTCCGCGAGGAATTCAAGCTGGGCAAACGCTTCGGATCGGCTATCGCAGCCGGATACGACCGTGCCTTTGTCACGATTCTCGACGCGAACCTGACCACGCTGCTGACCGGCGTCATCCTCTTCATCTTCGGATCCGGCCCCATCCGCGGGTTCGCCATTACGCTCTGCGCAGGCATTCTCGTCAGCATGTTCACCGCTCTGGTATTTACCCGCATGGTCTTCAAGCTGATCGGCGCGGTCTCCAAAATCGAAACCCTGAAAATGTTCTGCCTGATCCGGGAAACGGCGGTCAACTTCATGGACAAGCGCAAAATCGCCGCCATCGCCTCGCTAACGGTGATCGTCGTTTCATGGAGCATGATGATCTGGCGCGGCGTTCAGGACCCCGCGTCCGTGTTTGGTATCGATTTCGTCAGCGGATCGTCCGTCACGCTCGGCTTCGAACAAAGTCAGCGGCCCGATGTGGACGCGATCCGAGCCGCCTTGCAGGACGCGGGCCTAGCCGGCGCGCAGATTCAGTACCAGAAGGAAATGGACGAAGACAAAGAGTATTTGGTCGTCAACACGGCCTTTGTCGAAGGCGAAAAAACCGAAATCAACGATATTCTCTCGCCCGCCTTCCCGGACGCGAAGTTCAAGGTTCTGCAGCAAAGCGACATCGCGCCTCAGGTGGGCGCGGAACTCAAAATGCAGGCGCTCAAGGCGATCCTCATCGCGCTGGCAGGCATTGTGATCTACATTTCCTTCCGCTTCCAGTTCGGTTTCGCAACGGGGGCCATCGCGGCGCTGGTTCACGACGTGATGGCCACAGCCGGGCTTTACGTGCTGCTCGGCGGCCGCATCAGCCTGCCGGTCGTGGCCGCATTGCTCACGATTGTCGGTTATTCGGTGAACGATACGATCGTCGTGTTCGACCGCATCCGCGAAGACCTGCGCCTGGTCCGCAACCGGACATTCAAGGATATCTGCAATCTCAGTATCAACCAGACGCTGGGTCGCACGATTCTAACATCGCTGACCACGCTCATCGCCGTCGGCATGCTGCTGGTTCTGGGTGGCGGCGCGATTCGCGATTTCGCCTTGACCCTCTGCATCGGCGTACTGGTCGGCACCTATTCCTCTATTTTCGTTGCGACACCGGTCGCGCTATGGTGGCATGGCGACAAGAAGCCGGATCTCGGATCGTCTGGAGCGGTTAAAAAGTGACCCAAGCCGCTGCACGCGCGCCCGAAAACGCCCGCTACGGACAATGGACGACACCCGCTGTCGCGGCCGAGACTGTAAGGGCGCTGACCGAGCGGCTCGGCGTGCCGACAATTGTCGCGAGCATTCTGGCCGCCCGCGGTCTGGAGCATCCGGATCGCGCGGCGGCCTTTCTCGATCCTCGCCTCAATGCCGTCTCCGATCCGTTCCTGATCCCCGACATGGATCGCGCGGTGCGCCGTCTCGCAACAGCGCTCAGGCAAAAGGAATCCATCGCCGTGTTCGGCGATTACGACGTGGACGGCATTGTATCCACCGCGTTGCTGACCCAGACGCTTCGCCAACTGGGCGGCCGCGTGGACCCTTTTTTGCCGAACCGCACGCAGGAAGGCTATGGCTTCACGCGCGCCGCGCTGGCACGTTGCCTCGCGCAAATCCAGCCCAGCCTGATCGTCACGGCCGATTGCGGCACAGGCGCAACGGATACCGTCGCGCTGGCTCGTCAGGCGGGATGCGATGTGATAGTCACCGATCATCATGCGCCCGCCCCGCCCGTCCCGGACGCCAGCGCCGACATCAACCCAAAACGGTCCGACCGCGAAGACATTCACGCGCTGGCCGGCGTCGGCGTAGCGTTCAAGGTCTGTCACGCCCTCGTGAAGCACGGACTGCGGCACGGCTTCCCGCAGTCGTCGAACCTGGATTT
Source organism: Kiritimatiellia bacterium (assembly GCA_007133745.1). Classification (GTDB taxonomy): domain Bacteria; phylum Verrucomicrobiota; class Kiritimatiellia; order UBA8416; family SLMC01; genus SLMC01. Next base: position 217 of record SLMC01000117.1, on the reverse strand, counting down.
GCGCGACTGGCTCGATTTCGTCGCCTTGGGCTCCGTAGCGGATATGGTCCCGCTGACCGGCGAAAACCGCACGTGGGTCCGCTACGGACTGACGCAATTGAACCGGACCCGCCATATCGGGTTGCGCGCGCTCATTGATACCGCCAAGCTGACCCCGCCCCTTTCCCCCTCCGATATCGGGTTCGGGCTGGGTCCGCGTCTGAACGCCGCCGGCCGC
>SLMC01000271.1 GCA_007133745.1 Kiritimatiellia bacterium | reverse complement strand
TGCAGCGCCTGAGTCAGAGCGGCGCGGTCCTCGTGCACGAACACGTAGGTGGCCAAAAGGCCTTGATCGACCTTTTCAACGACGGCGTCGCGCACAGCCTTGACACCGTGCCCGACATTCGAGACCAGCACGCAGGACGACCAGTCGATCCAGCGGTTGCCCCACTTGTCCTCAACCGTGAAATCGTGCGCCTTCTGCCGGATGATCGGCGGCTGTCCCATCATCGAGCGCGGCTCGGAGTTCCGTAGGGCCTGGAAGACCGGGAGCGACTCGGGAACCGGTAGGGCGGTCTGGATGCGACGGAATTCGGTTTCCACATGCGGAACCTCGACCGGTTCCAAGCTGTATTCAGCCATGATATTTCTCCTTGTTTTGTTATAAAATAAAATTGAGCAAGGAATTACACGAGCTCGGCATGCGCGTTTTCGCCATAGACGATCCGCGCCATGCGGCCGTCATTAAGGATGGAAAGTCGGGCGGCTTCGGTGACCAGCTCGTTGGCACTGCTGTTGGCTGGCGTAGCGATAATGCCTTTTTCATCGGCATCGCGGATCATGTCCTGACGTCGGGAGAGTCCCTCGCGCTCCTCAAGTCCGGCCGTGGCCTGCTCGATGCCCTGAATCGACAGTAGCGTGGCGGCGACCGAATCGTAGCCGTAGCCGACCGGCTTGTAGCCTTGGCCTTCCCCGGGCACTAGCCGGTAGAAGTCCGGATTGACATAGTTGAAGACGCTGCCTGCGCAGCCGATGCCGTCCAGGTAGCTGTGCTCGACGCCGCGGAACTGGTCGTCGTGCGCGATCATGCCGCTCTTGCCTTGGCCCTCGCAAAACATGGTCAGGCATTGCTCGTTGCTGCCGGCGCCCTGGTCGGGATAGCCAAGGCCGTCGGTGACCGACAGGATGGCGCCATTCTCGTAGATCACGCGGCCATTGGCCCACATGTAGCCTTCATTGCCGTTCGGGAACTTGCCCTTGATGCCGGAAACCGAAACGGCGGCGGGTTTCAGGCCCGTAATGAATTGCACGAGATCCACATAATGGCAGCCCACATACACGAACGGATCGGTGCGGTCGCAGGTGAACCAGTTCTGAAAATTGGACGACCGGTAGAAATAGGGTTCGATCATCTTGGCCTCGCCAATCACAAACTCTCCGAAATGGCCCAGCTCGTAATCGCGGCGCGCCATAAGCGACCGGCGGTCGAACCGCTTGTGATATTCAATTCCGATGAACAAGCCTTTTTCGAGCGCTTCCTTTTCGATTTCCAGCGCCTGCTTGTATTCCAGCACCAGCGGCTTGACGCACAGAACGTGCTGATTGTTTTTGAGCGCTTCCTTGACCACCCTATAATGAAACTGGTCCGGCATGGCCACGACAACGGCCTGACGCGGCGGCATGGCGGCCAGCGCCTCCTTGAACAAGTCCGGGAACTTGTTCTCGGGCGGCTCGGCAATATCGGGATAAGCCTTGAAGCCCTGGCCCGGAAACGCCTGGGCGAAATCCGGACTTTCCTTCAGCGCGCGCAAGGGCGGACTGTCCAGGGCGCATACGGCAATCGTGTTCACAAAGCCGGTTCGCTGAAGATGATAGATGGAAGGCAGCAGCAGATCGTTCGTGATCATGCCGCCGCCCACGATAGTGACATCGATGCTTGCCATAACAGTCTCTCCTTTTAGCGCCTTATTTCCCGCGTTGCTGTCATCGCTCTAATCCACCAGAGATTAAGGCGAAAGATTAGGGCTCAAGACGTGAACCCCTTAATCTTTTGCTTTAATCTTCCCTATGTTGCTTTCCTGAAACCTGAACACCGAAACCTGTTTTCCCTAAAGAGCCTACTGCGCGCCGCGCAGATCGCAAGCGGCGGCAATTTCGTCGACCGCCAGCAGGAAGGCCGCCCGCCGCAGAGAGCAGTCGTGCTTGCGAGCCGCTTCGCGCAAGTCGTCGTAAGCCTTGTTCATGACCCCGCGCAAGCGCTCCAGCACGTAGTCGCGGGTCCATCGATCCTGATTCTCGTTTTGCACCATTTCGAAATAGGACACCGTCACGCCGCCCGCGTTGGCCAGAATGTCGGGCACGATGTCGAGTCCGGCCTTGACGGCCATAGCGTCGGCTTCGGCGGTCAAAGGTCCGTTGGCGCCTTCCAATATAATCGGAGCCTTGATCAGGTCCACGTTTTGAGCGGTGACGGCGTTTTCCAGCGCGGCCAGACAAAGCACATCCGCGTCGGCCGACAGAATATCGCCCTCGAACACTTGCGCGTCCGGGAAGGCCGACAGCTTTTGCTGACCGTTGAGCGCGACGTATTTGACGAGTTCGGGAATATTCAAACCTTCCGCATGATGGATGCACCCGAATTCGTTGGAGACGTGCGTTACCTTCATGCCGGTATCGTTGTGGGCTTTCAAGGCGGCATGGCTGCCGACATTGCCGAAGCCCTGAATGGCCAGCGTTTTGCCGGCCAGTTCGATATGCTTGTGGTGGGCATGTCGCTCCAGCGTCATGATGACGCCCGAGCCCGTCGCTTCGGTGCGGCCCTGACTGCCGCCCATGGAGAGCGGTTTGCCGGTGAAAGCGGCCGTGATGCTTTCGCCGGTGAATTTTCCGTAATGATCGGCCATCCACGCCATGACTTGCGCGTTGGTATTGACGTCGGGGGCGGGTATATCCTTTTTTGGGCCCAGATCGTAAACCAGGCCTTCCACGTATTTGCGGCTTAATCGTTCGCGCTCGGACGCCGAATACTGACGGCCCTCGGGAACGAGAACGCCGCCCTTGGCGCCGCCCAGCGGCAGACCCACGACGGCGCATTTGATGGTCATCAGCGCCGCCAGCGCGCGGACTTCGTCCAGATCCACATGGTGATGCCAGCGGATGCCGCCCTTGTACGGGCCGCGAAAATTGTTGTTCTGCACGCGATAGGCGGTCAAAACGTCGATGGACCCGTTGTCGCGCTGCAGAGAGATGCGGAAGCTGATGATGCGGTCGGGAATGATGATGCGTTCCACAAGCTGATGGCCGGGATAGCGTTCATCCAGTTTCAGATCGCTCGCCGTTTGCCGCAACATCGTGTTGACACTGTCCAAAAACTGCTTTCCGGCCTTGAGATTTTCCTGCATGGCGGTACCCTCTTTTGCTTCTGCCCGTTTATGCAACAAGTTATATGTGTGAAAAGCAGTGTTAAACGTATCGGGGAAGAAAGTCAAACATATTCCTTCCATCCCAAGAGGGTTAACTTTTCGGCGCAACTTGGCGTCGAAATTGAGTCCGCCGTGCGGCAAGCCATTTTGCTTAAGAATCACGACCATGGCCAAGATCGCATCGTAATCGTCGCCCGTAATCGTGATCCGATCTTTCCTCCAACCGGTTGACGATTACGGCGGACGATTTCCTCCGGCCGTTTCTTTCTCTCTCCTCTTGCCAACACGGTCCGCAACAAAAGCACACGTTGACATATTCCCTATCGGTTTCCAAGCAACTTTCGCTCGCCTCAGGCATGCGGGTTAAGGCGGGTTTCGCCCGTCAACCGAAGTGCGTGGGTATGTGAGTTTGTTTTGTGCTGTTCCCTACTTTTTGGATATCGAAATGCGGGATAGTAGAGTTCCAAACGAAAAAGAATTCATCTCAGCGAAGAATGTGATTGAATACCAGCTCCGAAATGAGTATCCAAGGGTAAGCAAACATTGTACAAGCATTAGCGCCTCAATTGAGAAACCTCGATTGTGGACGGGGGCTGTTTTGCTGAAGATGAATGGGAACATTTTCTCGATCCCGTCGGCCTTGCGCCGGTGGTGAAGAAAGTTGAAGTGCCGCAGGCGTTGGCGTGCTCGCAGCAGAAAAACTCGCTTTTTTTAGGCTTAGTCGCTGTTCCAAAGGCGCTTGCCGATTAAGAATCTCGACTAAGCGTAACCGACGAAGGGTGGCGATCAAAAGTGGGGACTAAGTGTACGACGAGGAGCCTTTCCTCCAACACTTCGTCGCATGCCTTCGTCCCAACACTTCGTTGGATACACTTCGTCCAACCGCTTAGTCGTTTTTATAACCAAGGGAACGTTCGGTTGACGACTACGGATTACGAAGGGATTGCTTCGAATCGACCTCCTCGCGTCGCTCTCGTTCTCGTCCTCGATTGCTCCCGTTTTATTGTGGAAAGCAGAGGGAGAAAAAGACGCAAAAGGCTTGGTCCGATGCTGACTTCGATGTTGATTGTTAGCTCTAAACAATCCGCTTTGAGCGGTTTATATATGCCAAGTCACCGGCTCTGGCGGCGTCATCTGACTATGCATGTGTTTCCAGATGGGCAAATATATTACGCAAGATACTAACTAACAATCATTAGCTACAATATATCAAACAGTTGTTTCTGCATATGCACTCGTCGTCGTTGAACTATGATATTGTCGTGGTTGGTGGCGGTCATGCCGGATGCGAGGCCGCTCTGGCTGGCGCTCGCATGGGTCTGCGCACGGCTCTGATTACGCATTCCAGATCAACATTAGCCCTCATGCCCTGCAATCCGGCCGTCGGCGGCATTGCCAAATCTCACCTCGTGTTCGAGCTGGATGCCCTGGGCGGCGAGATGGCGGCCAATACCGATTATACGGGAATCCAGTTCCGCGTGCTCAACACCAAAAAAGGCCCCGCCGTTCGCGCCAACCGCGTGCAATCCGATAAAGTCCGCTACACCGCTCGCATGAGAGCCCTTGTGCAGCATCAGAAGGATTTGACCGTGGTCGAAGCCGAAGCCGTGTCTATTGCGGCCAGGAACGGCAAAGCGAGTGGCCTGCGGCTCAAGGACGGAAGAAATCTGGAAGCCAAGGCCGTGGTGCTGACGACGGGCACGTTTCTCGACGGCGCCCTTCATGTCGGCTCGAAATGCTGGCCCGGAGGCCGCATTGACGAACCTGCGTCTGTTAGCTTGCGCGACTGTCTTCGCGATCTTGGGCTAAAAACATCGAAACTTAAAACCGGAACACCGCCCCGACTCGACAAGCGCACGCTTGATATCGAATCCATGAGCATCCAGCCCGGAATCGAACCCGCTCCGTTCTTCTCATGGCAGGCACGCCGCGCACGCGAGATGTTCCACGTGGAACACGACCCAATGTTCCACGTGGAACATTGCGCCTCTCCGCTGCGCCCTTGGTCGCCAGGAACCGATCAAATACCGTGTTATTTGACGCAAACAACGCCTGAAACGCATAATATTATTGCGGCCAATCTGAAAAACAGTTCGTTGTATGGCGGAGGCATCACGGGAACCGGTGTCCGCTATTGTCCGTCGATCGAGGATAAAATTGTCAAGTTCTCGGACAGAACGTCCCATCACGTCTTTGTCGAGCCGGAGGGTCGGGATACCGATTGGGTATATCCGAACGGTCTATCGAACAGTATGCCCGAAGCGGTGCAGCTCGACATGGTGCATTCGGTGCCCGGTTTTGAAAAAGCCGCGATTCTACGCTACGGCTATGCGATCGAGTACGACTATTGCGATCCGACGCAGTTGAGTCACACGCTGGAGTCGAAGTTAGTGGAAAATCTCTATTTGGCGGGTCAAATCAATGGAACGACCGGTTACGAGGAGGCGGCGGTGCAGGGGTTCATGGCGGGGGTGAATGCGGCTCGGAAAATAATGAACGCATCACCCGTGATTTTGGGCCGAGGCGATGGCTATATCGGAGTTCTCATCGACGATTTGGTGTTGAAGGGAACAGACGAGCCGTATCGCATGTTTACCTCGCGCGCCGAGTACCGTCTGCTGCTGCGTCAGGACAATGCCCGCTACCGCATGCTCGGGTTCGCCCGCGATATTGGATTGGCGCATCCTGAATATATTAGGGAGACGGAAAGATACCAAGCGAAGATCGACGAGGAGATTACGCGATTGCATGCGGTTCGGCATGAAGGCAAGCGGCTGGCGGATATTTTGAGTCGGCCGGAAATCAGTTACTCTACATTGCCAAATGCACAAGTAAATCTACAGGAAGATGTTATAGAACAAGTCGAGCTGAATGTCAAATACAAGGGGTATATCGAGCGCGATCTTGTGCGCATTCAACGGGCGCAAGCGCTCGACAGCAAAAAAATCCCGGAGACGTTTGATTACGCAAGCGCTAGAGCCTTGTCTTTTGAAGCTCGTGAAAAGCTTGCGCGACTGCGGCCGCGAACGCTGGGTCAAGCGGGCCGCATCCCCGGCGTAAGCCCTGCCGATGTCGCGGCGCTTTCGGTATTGATTAAAAAAACATGTTAACCATTCCGTGCCGAAACACAATAAGTGTATAGAAGGCGTGATTGTTTTCGAGTGTGCGGGTAAAATCGCGCATATTCCCAAACCCGCGTACCCGCACGCTTGGGCTTCGGGCGGACAGCCCGCATGAAGTTAATATTCGACCGGGAGACGGCATGATGAGCGATTCGGATGGCGAAAAGGCTTTTCTCAAGCTTTTTACGGGCGCGCGCGACGATATCATGGCCTACCTTTATTCCTTGACGCTTTCGCATGCCGATGCCGAGGACATTTTTCAAGATGTGTCCCTGTTGCTCTGGGAAAAATTCGGCGACTGGCGGCCGGACGGCAATTTCCGGGCCTGGGCGCGCAAGATGGCCTGGAACAAGGTGCAAAACTGGCGGCGGCTCAAGAGCGAAGCCGTCTGGGATCCGGATGTGATCGCCGCGCTCGACCGCGCATTCGATGAGGAGGAGAAGGAACGGGGCGCCTTGGCCGATGTGAAAGCGGCCTTGGAACACTGTCTTGCCCGTCTGTCCGCGGTGAATCGGCTGATCCTGCATCGCTTGTACGGGGAAAACAACTCGTACAAGGCTCTGGCGCGATTCCTGAACCGGTCGGTGCGCGGCCTGAAGGTGACGTCGCACAGGGTGCGCGAAAAAGTGGGCGAATGCGTGGAACGGCGCTTGGCGCTGGAAAAGAGGCAGGCATGACCCGGCACGTGTCTTTGCAGCCGATAACAGCCGAAGAACAGGCGAAGCTGGGTCGGATGATCGCGAACGATCCCGCGTTCGCCAGGCGCTATGTGCGCGATGTCCGGCTGGAAACCGCCTTGCGCAGCATGATGAAGTCGGAATCCGCGCAAGCGGCCGGCCTGGTCGGCGCGCAACGGTTTCCCGCGCGCTGGGCCATGGCGGCGGCAGCGCTCCTCGTGCTGGCGGCCGGCGTTGCGGTTTCGCTCTGGCTGAACGCGCCGCACGACATCTTGCTGTCCGGCGAATTGCGCGTGATGCGGAGCGGTGAAACCTTGCGGCTTGCGCCCGGCGAGCGCATTCGCGCCGGGGACGAAGCGTTCGCGGGCAGCGTGGTTTCCTGCCGTTTGCGCGACGGCAGCCAGCTCAAGCTGGACGTCGGCAGCCGTCTGGTTTTCGACAAACGCGCGCGCGGCGAGCGGGTCCGGCTGGCCTTGAAGGAAGGGCGTCTGTTTGCGCGCGTGACGGATGCCGACGGCCGTTTCATTGTCGTTTCCGAGCATGGCGCTATCGAAGTGTTGGGCACGGTGTTCGGCGCCGAAACCGTCGGAACCGGCACCATGGCGAATGTCTTTCGCGGACGGGTGGCGCTGCGCTCGGAACAGGGCGAGCTGCGCATCGAAAGCGGACAGTCCGCTCTCGCGGCGGCTGGCCGGCCGCCCGAACCGTCCGATGTGGACCCGAACATCGCCCTGTTGTGGGCGCGCGAAAAGACGGTGTTCCAGGAACGGCCCCTGGGCGAGGTCGCCGATTGGATCGAAGCCAACTCCAGTTTTGCCGTGACGCTGGACCCGGTCGTGCGCCAGGAAAGAGTGTCCATCGCCATCCCGGAAATTCCCATGCGCGAGGTTATTGACGTTTTGGCGCTAATTACGGGCGCCCGTGTCGAATCCGACGGCCACAGGATTGCCTTGCGGGCGAAGTGAAAACCTGAAGAGAGTCCTTGGTCCCTGGTCCATAGTCCTTAGTCGAAACTAAGGAACGGCAACAGAGAGAAAATCTAAGAGATAGAGGTGTACGAGTGCGTGGTGAGGTCGCTTTTTACCCTCCCGTTTGCGACCACTGCGTGGTCGCAATTTATGTCTTCAAACACTAACCGGAAAGAGGAGGCAACCCAATGAAACAATGCCTGGCTTTGGCAGGGATCGTCCTGGGATTGGTCATGACGGCATGGGCGCAACCGGCAACCCCGCTGCATGCAAAGGTGACGGTGAACTATCAGGGCATGCCCTTTGCGGATGCGCTGGCCGATCTGGGCAAGCGGGCGGACGTGGATTTCGCCTTCGCGCACAAGACGCTGGCCGGGCTGGACCCGGTGACGCTGGCCATGGACAATGTCGAAGCCGGGCGCGTGGCCATGCGCATGCTGCGCCCGCGCGGACTGAAGCTCGAGAAGATGGACGGCCGTCTGGTTGCCGTGGTCAAGGCTGACCCCTTTGACGAAATTCGCCCGCAGCGCGAGG
>SLMC01000390.1 GCA_007133745.1 Kiritimatiellia bacterium | reverse complement strand
ATAAAAAAAACCGTCCTGATCATCAGATAGACCAGGCTCAGCATCATGACGCCCAATGGAAGCAGCAAGCGCAGCGCCCGCCAGCGTCCCGGCGGCCATGCGTTCTGTTTTTTCAAGGCCATAAATCTCATCCCCTGTTCTTACAAACTTTGCTCATTTTCCGTATGGGTCCTTCCTGAATTTCCGGGTGATTTTCCACCTTCATCGTTGTCACAAGCCTTTTGCGGCTGTTTTGAAGCAGCGACGAAGCAGTTCGACGAAGTGTAGGAGGAAAGTGTTTGGACTCCTCGTCGTACACTTAGTCCCCACTCTTAATCGCCACTCTTAATCGGTTACGCTTAGTCGGTTACACTTAGTCGAGATTCTTGGTCCTTTGTCGATTCCGCAGTACAGAATCCCACGCTAAAACCGCGTGCCGGCCCGCAGGAACGCGCTGTCGGCGTCCCATTCGCGCGAACGATGCGCCATAAGCCCCGCCGCGACATGCGCGCGTTGCGCCCATTCCAGTCGCCACTCGATCTCCAGACGCATCATCGGATTGTTCTCCGTATCGTCGCCTGCGGAAAATTTGACGTGATAGCCGTGCCGATCGAGTCCTTCCATCATACGCCGCGACAGATCGTGATAGAACCCGAGCATGACCGCGTATCCGAAATAGTCGTCCGGCGTCCAGTACGGATGCCGAATATCCAGCAACGTTCCGGCTTCGCCGAAAACAAACGCGCTGCGATAGCGCGTGTCGCGATACAGGCCGTGCAGCGAAAGATTCAACTGACGCGGATGCCCGGTCAGATCGTATCCCAAAGCGCCTTGATACTCAACCCCGTCGTTGTCGTCGCTATACTCCAGAATGCGGGCCATGCCCGTCAAGCTCGCACGCCGAACCGGCGCGCCGCTCGCGCGCAACCAGGCGCTGTCGGCCTGTATACCCCGCAGCAACGCAAAACGGTTCTGGACCGCATCCTCGCGCGTCCCGCCTGCCGCCACGCGCAAAGACCGCAAGCCAAACCACTCCATGGCCGCGCCATAGCCGTCCGTATCCGCCGCCTCGCCGGAAACCGTCTGTCGGCGCGTCCAATGACCGCGCGCCTGAATGTTGCGCGTCAGCCAAGCGTCCGCCGCCAAAGTCCAGCCCTGCGCATCGACCGTCGTCCCGTCCGCCTCGTACCGCCACAGATGATACGTCGCGCCGAGCCGATGATGCATCCGAACAGGCACATCCAGCCCGACATCCCCGCGCAGCCGTTCAAGATCGGAAATGCCGTCCCGCCCTTTTTCGCGCCAATAAAATCCGGCCGCATCCAGGCCCGGACGAGCCTGAATTTCCGCCCGATCCACGATCGTCCGAGCCAAACTGTGCAAAGGACTCAAGCGCAACAGCTCGCGATAGGCACGCCCGGCATCGCCCGCCCGACCCGCCAGCGCCCAAGCCTGACCGCGATCGAACCACGCTTCCTCGTGCCCTGGCTGAAACGCCAGAAGATCCTCCTGCAAGGCCAGCGCCTCGCGATAACGGCCCGCATGCAAAGCCTGCTTGGTCCGCCATTCCAGCCAGGCGGACTTCTGATTGTTCCGCGTTTCCCGTAACCGCCACACCGCGTCCAGAACCGAGCTTTCCGCAGCGGTCTTCCGCTCGGAAAAAATCGACTCCATCTGCGACCACAGGTCATCGTACCCCTCGAACGGCGACGCCCGATCGGTCGGGCGCAGACCTGCCACCCGTTTGCGCCACACAGGGTCCGACAAGCGGCCCGCCTCGATATCGGCCTCGATCCGATCGGCCAACTGCTCATCGACCGTCGGCTCGAACATGTCCCGATACAGCCGCATGGAACGCCCGACCTCGCCTGCCCAGCCCAAGGCGCGCGCCCGTTCCACGGTCGTCAACGCAGGATCGGCGCCGACCTCTTCCGCTCGGATATAGGCCGCTTCAGCCTCGTCGAACCGTCTCGACCATGCCAGCAGACGGGCCTCTTCAATGGCCAACGCCGAAGACTCGGGGAACAGCGCCGTTAACGGCCTGATCGTCTCGAGCGCGCCCTCGTAATCCTGCATGACGGCCAAGACCTGCGCCAACCCGCGCCGGGCCGGAACATGCTCCGGATTCAACAGCAACGCCTGCCGGTAATAAGCGCGCGCCTGCTCCGGGCGCAGCCGTTCCGCCAGAAAATCTCCCAAACGAACCCGTTCCGCAGCCGACAGATTATGACGATTGGAAAAAACGGAGGGATCGGGCATCGTCGCGAGCCCGCCGGATTCCGTGAGCAGGCGCACCAGCCCATCGTCGGGCGCCAGCTCGGCGGCCATTCGGAACCGTGCGACCGCGTCGGTCAGCCGCCCGGAATCCAGCAGACCGAGCCCCTCACCTGTCAAACCGTCCGCCCGCCATTCCGGACGGTTCTGCATGGCGCGCCAGCGCTCTCCAGCCGCCTCGGCATCGCCCAACCTTTCCGCAGCGATCGCGCGCAACCGAACCATCTCCATCGATGCCGTATCGCCTGCGGATTCGATGAAGCGGTCGGCCAAAACCACCGCCGCTCGCCAATCCTTGCGCGCCGCATGCAAGCGAGTCAGCCCCGACAAGGCCTCGGCATCCTCGGCATCGCGGCTCAGCAGGCGCTCGTAAAGCGCTTGCGCGCCGTGGAACCGTTGCGCTCCGCGCCAGACATCGGCCAGACGCAAAATCCACGCGCGCGGATCCGGCGAATGCGCCTGCCGCTCCCGGCAAATCCGCTCGGCCAATGCGAAATCGCCCCAAAGCTGCACCCCGCCGGCGATCTCGGCCCAAACGTCGTCCGAAAGATCGCCCTTGGCCATGAGCGCGCGAAAGCATTCCCGCGCGCGTGCAGCATCCCCGTTCTTCATGGCCCGCCGCGATTCCGCCAGCCAAACCGGCTTACGCTCGCGCAGCGCCTGCGGCATCCGCGCGAACAATGCCGCATAGCTCCGCTCGTCTCCTGTCTCCGCGTAAAACGTCAACGCGTCCAGCACGGCGTCCTGGTCATCCAAGGAATCGGAGAGCAGGATGCCGTACTGTTCCGCTGCCGCAGAAACCTGTCCGCTCCAGCGCAAAGCGCTCGCATAGGCGGCGCGCGCAGCGCGGTCGTCAGGATGTTGGAGGAGCACGTCCGCATATGCGCGGGCGGCAGCCGCATGCGCGCCTTGCGCCATCAGCGCCTCGGCCCTGACCCGCCGCGCGCGATCATCCTTGATGCCCGGCTCCTCGTCCTCGAGAACGGAAAGCGCTTCCTCGTTGCGAGACGCCCACTGCAAAACCGATGCCAGCTCGGCACGAGGCTCGACCGCCGCCGGACGCTTTTCCACGACATCGCGATACGCCTCGATCGACGCGTCGAATTGGTTCAGCCAGGAAAGCGTCCGAGCCTGTTCCAGGCGAAGGTTCGCGTCCTGCGGCCACTTCGCCACCGCCTCGGCCAAAACACGCGCCGCCTCTTCAAAAAGACTGCGCGCCTGGAATTCGCCCGCCAACGCGCGAACCTGATCGGGCTCGGAGTCAGACCGAGCGACCACATCGAGCGCGGCATGCAATGCGTTTTCCGGACGGTCCGCTTCAAGCCACAATATCGCCCGGCGCCGATGTTTGTCCGCGTCGAAAAACGGACGGTTCCGCACGCTGTCGTACAAATCGGCAGCCGCCTCCGCCCAACCGACTCGCGCCAGTGTCTCGGCCCGTCGCAACGTCACCCAATCCGCGCGGGCCCGACGATACAGCGCGGATGTCCCGATCCCGACCGCCAACGCCAGCGCCAACAAAAAAACATAGACCTTCATGGCAATCCCGCCTTTACGTCCTGTCTTTGCCTTACTTTAAGACAAAGAAACAAAGGATACCCTAAAACCGCCTTCCCCGCAACCTTTGAATCCAAGGGACCGGCAACTGGGCGCATCTGCGATTTGTTGCAGTCATTCACGATCCCACCGGCTTTATGCCGGTTGGTGAAGAAAGTTTGTGTTGTGGTGGCCTTTCTCTTTCTCAACGTTTTCCTCCACCGACACAAGGTCGGCGGGCGGGTCGGTGCAACAAATCGCAGATGCGCCCCCTGCAACTCGCATTATGACGCCGTCCCGCGCGACCTTGCGCGGCAAGGAGCGCATAACTCAACAAGGTAAGCCTCCCCGGCTTTGCCGAGCGTCTCCCGAAGTTTGACAATTCCGGGAATCGGCGCTTACGGTTGACGCTTTGATGGCTCTCGTCCTTGTCGTCGTCCTCGTTCTCGTCCTCGAAAAAAAAGAGGGAAATCGAGGACGAGGACGATTATTCCAGTCAGTCTCCCTTCATTCTTTCCGCGGGACCAGGTAAAACACCTTTACTTTCGCCCGGAATTGTGTCTCTATACGGATATTGCCCGAATGCCGAACAAGGCGTTTACGGGACAGTTTTCATCCGCAGCCAATGCCAGGAAAGGAATCATGAAACGCGAAGCTTTGATCGACGCCCTTGAAGAAGCTATCCGATCGGAAGAAACGGCCACGCAAACCTATCTTCGGCATATGCAGGCGGTCGCATCCCGTCAACCTATGGAATCCGACGTCTTGCGAACCTTTCGCGAAACGGTTGAACATCTGACACGCGAAAACAAACGTCACAAAACCATTTGCGAAGGACTGCTGGCTAGAGTGAGCGAGGATACGCGAGATGATATCTAAAGAAGATTTCCACGACTATCTCGAAGATATTAAAGCCCTGGAAAAGCGGATGGCCGGCGAATACGCACGCCTGACTACACTCGTCCGGGATCCGGCCCTGAACAAGACGTTTCAAATTTTGGCGGCCGATGAAAGCACCCATGCGGCCATGATCGAACAACTGGAGGAAATAGCGTGAAGAGCAAAAGCAACGGCACAAAGGAAATCGGGATCGGCATGATCGGATGCGGCGGCATGGGCCGCATTCTCACGCGAAAACTGCTGCAGGATAGGCCCTTTATCAAGGTGCGGGCGCTGTACGATCCCAACCGCGAAGCCATACAAAGAACAAAAAGCGAACTGGCGCCCGACGCCCGCGTCTGCAAAAGCGACCGCGACCTTATCGCCTCGCCCGACATCGACTGGATCCTGATCGCCTCCTGGAACTGTTTCCACAAGGACCAAACGCTTGCCGCCTTCAAGGCGGGCAAGCATGTCTTCTGCCAGAAACCGCTCGCCATCCATACGGCGGACTGCGTCGCCATGCAGAAGGCCTGGCGCCAAAGCGGCAAGCTGTTCAACATCGGCTTCACGCTGCGCTATTCGCCGCACTACCGCAAGCTGCGCGCACTGCTCGAACAGGGCGTTGTCGGGAACATCGTCAGTTTCGAATTCAATGAAACGCTCGACTTCAATCACGGCGGCTATATCATGGCCGACTGGCGGCGCTTCCGCAAGAATGCCGGTACGCATCTGCTCGAAAAATGCTGTCACGACATCGATCTGGCCAACTGGATGGTCGGCAGCAAAGCCCAACGCGTCGCGTCGTTCGGCGGACTGAACTTCTTCACGCCTGCCAACAAGCGCCATATCAAGCGGCTCGGCACAAACGACAAGGGCCAAAAGGCCTATCAGACCTGGCGCAACACCGGGAAAATCAACCCGTTCACCTGCGCCAAGGATCTTTTCGACAACCAAGTGGCGATTATCGAGTACGAAAACGGCGTACGCGCCACGTTCCACACCAACTGCAATGCCGGCATTCCCGAACGGCGCATGATGATTCTCGGTTCCGAAGGCGCGATCCGGGCCGATGTCCTGACCGGCGTCATTGAAACCCGCCGTATCGGATTCAAGACGGAAATCGAACGCGTCGATGCCGGCGTGAAAGGCGGACACGGCGGCGGGGACGATATCATGGCCGCCGAACTGGCGGAAAGCATGACACAGGGCAAGCCGCCCTCGGCCGGCCTGCGCGAAGGCCTGATCTCCGCGCTGACCTGCTTCGCCATCGACAAGGCCGCCGATACCGGCCGTGTCGTGCCACTCGCCCCCTACTGGAAACGGGTGGGACTCGAACATTGAGCCTCTGTTATCGCAAGGAATGATGGAATGGTGGAATGATGGAACAATGATCGCAAACCGAACCGGTGATTTCCTCAGTCGGAAATTCTGCAACGCACTATGCGAAAGGCAAAAGAAAGAGAAAGCACCGTCCACTGGGTGTCAAAGGTTTACAACATTCCAACATTCCAACATTCCAATATTCCAACATTCCGCATCCCAATGGGATGGCGCTGACATCGAACATTGAAGGAGGCAGACTATGCGAAAAAGCGTACGCGTCGGTTTGGTTGGCGCCGGATTCGCCGCCACGTTTCATCTGGAATCCCTGCGCCGCGTCTATGGCGTGGAGGTCGATGTGGTCGGAGTCACGTCGTTGCGCGAAAAAAGCCGGAAGGCCTTCGCCCGCCGACACGGACTCAAGGCGTTCGACACTCTCGACGCCATGCTGGACGCCGTGGACATGGTGGACATCGTCTCCCCGCCCTACGCGCACGAGGACGGCATCCTCAAGGCTGTGGCCGCCGGCAAGGGCGTCCTGTGCGAGAAGCCGCTGACCGGCTATTTCGGACCGCCCGGCGCAGACAAAGCCTGGCGCGGCGATCAGGCGCCCAAGAAGGATATGCTGCGGCAGACGCTCAAGCGCATGGAACGGCTGGCCAAAACCATCCGCGATTCCGGCGCCTTCTTCGGGTATGCTGAAAACTACGTCTATGCGCCCAGCGTGCAGAAGGAACGCGAGATTATCGAAAAGACCGGCGCGCAAATCCTGCGCATGATCGGCGAGGAATCGCACAACGGTTCAGGATCGAGCGCCTACGGCATCTGGCGCCTGGCCGGGGGCGGCTCGCTCATGGGCAAAGGGTGCCATCCGCTTAGCGGCATGCTCTACATGAAACAGGTCGAGGGCTTGGCACGCAACGGAAAGCCCATCCGCCCTGCCGCCGTCTCCGCCCGCACCCATCAACTGACCCGTATCGAGGACTATCGCGATGCCGGCTTCATCCGAACAGACTATCACGACATCGAGGACTACGGCATGATGCATGTCGTCTTCGAGGACGGTACGGTTTGCGACACCCTGACGTGCGAAATTGTTCTCGGAGGGCTGTTCGACTATTTGGAAGTGTTCGCCAACAACCACCGGACCCGCTGCCACATCAGTCCGGCCGGCCTCATGGACACCTACAACCCCAAAGGCGCCCAGTTCAAGGACGTGTACCTCATCGAAAAAGCCAGCACCAAGGAAGGCTGGTCGCCCGCTGCGGCCGATGAACACTTCACCGTCGGCTACATCGCCGAAATGCAGGATTTCATGCTCTGCGCCGCCTCGGGCGAAAAACCGCAAGCCGGTCTCGAACTCGCGCTGGACACGATCGCGGTCATCTACGCGGCGTATCTGTCCGACGAGAAAAAAGGCGCTGAAATTCCCGTACGGCTGCTGTAGCGCCGACTATGCGGTTTCCGATTCCCGCTCCGACGGCTGTGCCTGTAAGGCGTCGCCGCAAATCTCCGGCGCATGACTTCTTCGGGGCTTTTGTCGCGATAGCGCTTCATGGCTTCGCCTTGATCGTAACCCAACGGGGCTCGATAACGTACTGAAGATTGGCCGCGCCGCATACGGCCTTGATGGCGTCCATCAAGGTAAGATCGCGGGCCGAAAGCGTGATGGGCGGCAGGCGCCGAATCGCGTCGGGCGGCAGGTTCAGAATAATGTTCACGCTCTTGTGCCGATCCTCGCGATAAGGACTGTGCTCGACGGCGGCTTTGCGCAAATACTCGACAATATCGGAGACGGCGGCAGTGCGGAAATCCAGTTGAGGAATCACCGTTCGCGTCAGCCGTTGCTGAATGGACGGGGTCCGTTCAGCCGCCGGAACCACAACCGCGTACGTCTTCTCGCCCAGCGCCACCGGCGCGCCGTTGCGCATCTGAAAGGGACCGTGCGTCTTGCCGGTCTCCCCGTCTTTCAGATAGAACACGTTGGCATGAACCAGTCCCGCCGCCAATGCCAATCCCGTCGCCGCCGCCAGCGCTCTGATCATGACTGATCTCCTTTCGGCTTTCGCCCGTTTGCGCAAGGTTTAACCTTGATAGAATGAGACGAAACCATATCAGAACCAGGAAGGCCGGTCAATAGCTTCCGGCCGCTTTCCGTGTGTCCCTTACGGCCTTATCCTGCCGCCTCTGCCATGAAAAACAAGAAATTGGAGGCGTGATTGTTTGCGGGTGCGTGGGTGTGTGGGTTTGTGGGTGAAAACTCACATACTCCCAAACCCACACACTTGGTTTGCGAGCGAAGCCCTCCTCAAAGAATTTACCCGGTTGCTTGTGGTCTTGTTTGGCACGTGAGAGTCTCCGGCGGATGTGAAAAGACACAGGGAGCGTCATCCCCGGGAACGCCGACGTCCCCGTCGGCATTCCTACATTTATTGCCGACGGGGACGT
>SLMC01000298.1 GCA_007133745.1 Kiritimatiellia bacterium | reverse complement strand
GGAAGAGATCGACGATGCCCCGTCCCGTTGCCCCGTCGAGATTGCCGGTGGGTTCGTCGCAAAGCAGCAAGGCCGGTTCGTTGCACAGGGCGCGCGCGATGGCCACCCGCTGCCGTTCGCCGCCCGACATGGCGGCCGGAAAGGCGTTCGCCCGGGCGCTCACGCCGACACGATCCAGCAAGGCGTCCACGCGCGCTTCCGTCTCGGCGCGGCCTTGTTCTCCTGCTGCCGGATGCAACGCGAGGCCGGGCAACAGCGCGTTTTCGCGCGCGGTGAGTTGCGGCAGGAGGTGATGATCCTGAAAGACGAAACCGACGGATCGCGCGCGATACTCCGCCAGCGCGCCGCCGCTCGAGGCGGCGATGTCGCAGCCGTTCAGCAGGATCCGTCCGCTCGACGGCGTTTCGAGCGAGCCGAGAATGTGCAGTAGCGTGCTTTTGCCCGTGCCGGACGGTCCGACAATGGCCAGGGCGTCGCCCGGCCCGGCCCTGAAAGACACGTCGTTCAAGAGGGCGCCGACGCCCGGATATGTTTTGCATACACGGTCCACGACCAGCTCGCCGCCAGTTGTCGCTTGTCGGTCTGTTCCCGATTCGTTTCCTTTTCGAGTCATAAGAAACTCCTTTGACGCAGCAACGTTATGTCAAACATGAATCGCTCTAATCCACCAGAGAGTAGGGCGAAAGATTAAGGCGAAAGATTAGGGATCAAGACACGAAACCCTTAATCTTTTGCCCTAATCTTTCGCCTTAATCTTCCCTTGTCCCCTTCATTGTATCTCATGTCATGCCTCTGTCAATGCACAGCGTTTTCATTCAATTTTGACGTACCCGCAGCAGAGCGGCGACGCCGAGTCCATAGCAGGTGTATTCAATGTCCGCTTCGCCGGGCAGTCGGTCGGCCCTGAATCCGCCGTCGGGACAGGCGGTGGCCTTCAAAAAACGCGCAAGGGCGACGGCGTCGATGGCGCGGGGCGCCGGCATGACGCTTAAAGCGGAGAGGGCGTTGAATGTCGACAGCAAATCGCCGGTTTCGCAGGCGGCATGCGCGCGCACGCCGCCATCCGCCGCCTGCATGACGAAAAAAAACGCCGTCATCCGTTCCGCTTCGCTGGCGGACAGCGGCAGCCCGAGGACGACCCGGCATACGGCAACGGCGGCTGTTGCGGCCGTTTGACTTGCCGGGTCGTCCGGGCGCTCCGCATAGCCGCCGTCGTCGCGGCGCAAGGCGGCCAAGGCCGACGCGACGCGAGTCGGTTCGGGGCAAGGTTCGTCCAGCATGGCATAGCATAGCAGCGCAAGCAGCGTATTGACGGCGCTGCTGACGCCGAGGGCGCCAGCGCGGCGCGCGAACCCGCCGGTCGGCAAGCGCTGCGCGTCCAGTCGCGCGAGCATGACCCGACGGTCCAGAGGAACGGTCCGGCCGCAGGGCCGCAGCAGCCGCGCGGCGTTGAGCGCATTGAAGACATCGGCCAAATGCCGACTTTGCCGGCTCGCGTTCAGGACATGATCTGCTACGCTTTCATGGACTTCGTCCAGCCGGCCCAGCGCGGCGAGCGTACGCAGCGCGAAATCGGTGTAGTAGATGTCCGACCCGCCCCGCCGCCCGCGAAAACCGCCGTCGGGCATTTGCCGGTCCAGAACGAATCGGGCATGGCGGTCCTTGAACGGCGCACTGAAGCCGGTCAGCCCCGCGCGCAGGGTCAGGTCGAGCTGTTCAATAAAACCGAGTTCCGTATGGGACATGCGCTTGTATTATCCCGCCAGTTTGGCGGCGATGCCGGCGACGTAACGGCCTTGAAAACGGGCGATGGTCAGCTCGTTGTCCGAAGGTTGCCGCGATCCGTCGCCACCGGCCAGCGTCGTGGCGCCGTACGGTGTGCCGCCTGTGATTTCTTTCATGTTCACAAGTTCGGCGCAGGCATAGGGCACGCCAACCACGGTCATGCCGTGATGCAGCAAGGTCGAGTGAAAGGAGGTCAGCGTGGTTTCCTGACCGCCATGCTGCGTGCCGGTCGAAGCGAAGACGCTGCCGACCTTGCCGACCAATGCGCCTTTGGCCCACAGGCCGCCTGTCTGATCCAAAAAGTTGCGCATCTGGGCGCACATGTTGCCGAAACGGGTAGGGGTGCCAAATAGAATGGCATCGTAATCGGCCAGATCGTTTGGCGCGGCGAGGGCGACGTCCGGTTCCGTAACGGCACCCGCTTGACGGGCCGCCTCTTCCGACATCAGTTCGGGAACGCGCTGAACCGCGACCTGCGCGCCGTCGACCGCTTGCGCGCCGGCCGCCACGGCTTTGGCCAATGCGGCGACATGTCCGTACATGCTGTAATAGACGACCAATATTCTGGGCATGGCGGTTCTCCTTTGGCTAGACGGCATCCGAAAAGGGGCTGCTACTTCCTGTCATTCCGAGCCTGCGAGGAATCTCGCTTCGCGAAAGCCCTCTTTTAGCGGCGTTCCGCCGAGATCCCTCGACAAGCTCGGGATGACAATTGGCGCTGGCACCCCCTTTTCGGACAGGCTTTGCCTATTCTCGTTACGACACATCTCTCTGCCGCCTTGTGCGGCAGGAGCTTGGGATGGTGGCCGAAAGAGCGGCTTTTCGAGCCTCGTTTCCCGTTCCCGTGCCGCAAGATAGCGGGGGACAAATTCACATAAGGCCACTCTTGCAAATGGATCTGTAGAGGGCAAGTGAAAAAGATGGAGGACGCGGGGCGGACTTTCAGTCAGCCCATCGCCCATCGCGATGTTCAAAAAAAGAACTTGCTAAATCGCATGATTCCATGGGATGTACGTGAAGACAGGCAACAGGTGTCAGCTATGAGCGCAAAACCCGGTTGGATTTGCAATGTGGGACAGGCTTTCAGCCTGTTTTCCCAATAAGCAGGCGGGACGCCTGCACCACTTTAAGCAAATCCAACCGGATTTTGCGGCAACAGATTATTAATGGCAACCCCAAAGGGGTTATGCAACAAAGCCTGGGGCAGCGCCCCAGGTCCTGCGCATCCAAGCCCCTCTCCCCCGCGTCCCGCCCGACGCGTTGCGTCGGACGGGACGCGGAAAAAGGAGGGGAGAAAGATCAGGGACGATGCCGGGTCGTAGGGTGGACTTTCAGTCCGCCCATCCGCAGGATGCGACCGACAGAATGTCGGTCCTACGTTGCATCGGGCATAAAGAAGGAAAACGACGAAACCGACGCTTGCAGGGGGTTTGCAAGCGCCTCGCGGAGATCGCATTCATGCAGTGGAAAACGACCTTGAGGCTTATGTTGCTCGTCTGTCTGACGGCCGGTACGATAGGGTTTGTCAAATGGCGGGATCGTCTGTCGGTACAGGACGTCATGCTGGATATTCGTCTGCCCACGCCCCGTGCCGAGGATGTCCGCCAGATCTCGATCGAAACCGAGCGCTACAGCGTGCGTTGCATACGGCGGAACGGGGGCTGGCGCATGACGAGCCCGTTCTCGACCGTGGCGGACAGCGGCCGGATCGAGCATATGCTCAGTGTCATCGAGACATTGGCGCCGCGCGAAATTGTCACGCCGGAGCATCGTGCCCGTCGCGATGTGACCTTGGCGGACTACGGGCTGGCCCCCCCTCTCATTCGGATTGTCTTGTTCGACGGCCTGTCGGAAAGGACGCTGGATATCGGGCATGCCGCGCCTTTAGGCGACATGGTGTACGCCCGGCTGAGCGAATTCGACGATGTGTTCGCGCTGGACACCCCTCTGAAGCGGATGGTGCCGCCCGATATCGAGTTTTTGCGCGACCGTTCGCTTATGACAGGGAATATGCGGCGCGCGAACCGGCTGGAAATTCAGCGGCCCCGCGGCGGGTTTGTCCGGCTGGACAAGATCGCGCCCGATCACTGGGTCTTGCAGCAGCCGATCGTCGCTCGGGCCGATGTGGCGGCCGTGACGGCCATGCTTGACATCTTGCAGGAGACCCAGGTGGAACGCTTCGTTTGGGATCGGCGCGTCGACGAGGCCGTCCCGTCCGAAACTCGGGACGGCACGCTGGTTTCCTATCGGCTGACACCGGACGAAGCGTCAGCCCGCATTACGGTTTGGATCGAGGGCGAGGACATACCGCGCGAACTCGTGCTGGGCAGGGAAACCGACGACGAGCCGGGCAGCGTCTATGCCCGTCTGCGCGACTCGGACGCTATTGTCGCCGTAAGCGCCAAGGCGCTGACCGTTTTTTCCATCGACAACATCAACACCTTGCGGGATCGCCGGCTGTTCGGTCTGCGCGCGGCGGAGATCGCCTATGCGGCGTTTCAGTCGGACGCCCGCCGGCTTGTTCTGGAGCGCGGCGTGAAAGCGGGCTGGCGGATCGTCGAGCCGGTCCAATGGAAGGCCGACGAGATCGTGGTCGGCAACATCATGCGCCAGATTGCCGAGCTTCGTATCGAGCGCTTTGCGGACGACACGGAAACCGATCTGGCCGTTCTGGGCCTGGATCCGCCGGCGCTCCGCCTGCAGGCGGCTCCGGCCAAGCCGGATCATGCCGTCCAGCATCGACTGATGATCGGCCGTACCACGCCGCAGGCCGAGGTCGCCTATGTCCGGTTCGAGGATCAAATGGTCCAGTTCGGCGAAGGGGCCACGGTCTATGCCGTGTCCGCGCGCGCGTTGGAAGCGTTGGGCTCCGATCTGACTCGGCCGCTCGCGTTGCGCGATCGGACCATGCTGGCGCTTGCGCCCGATCAGGTGCGCAGTCTGACCCGTATCCGGGGCGAGGCCAGGCAGCGCGTGGAACGCAAGGAAGACGGGACATGGACGGCCGACGAGGGGGGCGACGTCGTGGCCGAGGCCGTCGAGAGCATCCTTTTCGCTGTCGCCAATATGCGGGCTCACAAGGTGGAAAGTCACAATCCCGAGGATTGGGTTCCCTATGGACTGGACAGGCCGACAACCATTCTGATGATCGGCCTGTCCGGCGAGGCGGGCATTCGCAAATCCGTTATGCTCGGCCGCGGCGCCGGCGCCGACGGCGTCTATGCCATGATCCAGGGGCAGGATATCGTTTTCACTCTGGAAAACAGCGTCGCCAGAATTCTGACGGCCGATCTGACGGCGGATACGAGCGCGTCCGCGAAGGCGGAGTGACGATGAAACGGTTGGGCATGAAGTTCTGGATGCGAGGGGTAAGGCGGTGCGTCGGCTTGACGCTTCTGCTGGTCGTCGCGCTGGCGGTGTATGCCGCCACGGCGGGGATACCCGATCGCGTCTCGGCCAGGGCGCTGCAACGCGTGGATCCGCGACTTTTCACCGTGGAAACAGGCTTGATTCGCTGGCATCCGCTGCGCGGTTTCATTGTCGAGGATGTCAAGATGTATCGCAAGCGGACGATCGGTCCGGCCGCCGTCGAGGCCCGGCGCGCCGTGCTGCGCTTGAATCCGGTTTCGATGTTCGGCGACGGGCCTTTGACCGGAAGCGTCAAGGCCTATGGCGCCCTGGTGCGGCCGGCGATGCTGATCGGAACGGATCGGGACGATACCCCCTACGTCCCCGGGGCCGGCATGAGAAAAGGCGCGCTTTTGCAAGTGACCGTTGCCGATTGCGAGATGCTGGGCCTGCATGTTCGCGACGCTCGCGCCCGAGTCGATGTCGCCGACAGCCGTGTCCAACTGACGGGGATTCGCAGCGAAATCAGGGACGATGAACGGTCGGGAACCGTGCGGGAAGGAACCTTCGTTTACGACCTGCAAACGCGAGCGCTGGACATTGCCGGCGAAACCTTGCTGGCGCCGAGCATGCTGATGCCGGTTATCGAGCTGTTCGAAATGGACGCGCTCGCCGAACTGGCGCGCGACTTCGAGTTCGATGCCGAACCGCCCCGTTGCGAATTGACGGTCCGAACCCGCCTGACTCAGGATGCGACCACCC
The DNA here is from genome assembly GCA_007133745.1 of Kiritimatiellia bacterium. Taxonomy (GTDB): domain Bacteria; phylum Verrucomicrobiota; class Kiritimatiellia; order UBA8416; family SLMC01; genus SLMC01. Next base: position 2,578 of record SLMC01000298.1, on the reverse strand, counting down.
ATGTGGATGCGCATTTCTGGATGAAGGACGGCCGGTTCAGGGGGGTGGATGTGCTGCGAACAGACGGGGCCGCGCGCGTGGAGGCGACCCGCGCGCGGCAGACGGTTGCGATCGGGCCCCTGTTCGTGGTGCGGTCGGAAGGCATCGGCACGGGCGGGTTCACCATCGACACCGAGCGCAAGACTGTCGAGTTCGATGTCGCCTCCACGCTGAATCCGCAGGCGCTGATTCAGATGATCGGCTTGACGAAAGACGGCGCGCTGGACAAGGTCCGGTTCAAGGGCTACGCCAATATTGCCGCCCGCGGGAAAATTCATTACGAGAGCATGGACGACAGCGCCATGGACATGACCGTATCCGGTCGCGATGTGCAGTTCGATTCTCTGACGGCGAGCGATTATTCGCTGGCCATGCGCATGACCGGACGCACCAACGTGCTGGACAACATTCGCGCCCGGCTCTATGACGGAAGCCTGACCGGATCGCTGACGCTGGTGACCCCTCCGGCATCGGCGGAAGACGGCGCGCCCATGCGCTACGCGACGTCGTTAAGCATTGTGAACCTGAATTTCGATCAACTGGCAACCGCCATCAATCCCGACAAGGCGCAAAACTACGAGGGCCGTTTCTCCCTGCATCTCGAACTCGAGGGCGATACCGGCCCCGACGCCCTCGATCAGGCCCGGGGACACGGACGTTTGCGCATCAAGGACGGCCGCGTGCTTATGCTGCCGATTTTCGGCGGGCTCACCGGCATGCTGTCCCAGTACATACCGGGTATCGATTTCCTGGCCCGCCAGGATTACGCCCGTTCCGAGTTCACCGTGGCCGACAGCAAGGTCAAAACCGACAAGGCCACCATCGAGGGCAATATCATCCGCATTTGGGGGCGCGGTTCGTGCGGACTCGACGGATCGCTGGATTTTCGCGTGCAAATCCGGTTCCTGCGCGAACGCAACGTGCTGACATGGCTGGTGGACGTGCCCACCTGGGTTTTGAGCAAGTTCTTCGAGTTTCAGTTGAGGGGTACGGTCAAGGAACCGGACTGGACCCCGTTCGGGCCCACCATGGATTTGCTGAAGAAAATTGGATTGAGAAGGTCTTAAAATGAAGTTTTACATCAAAACCTACGGCTGCCAGATGAACGAGCGCGATAGCGACGCTGTCGCTGCGTTGCTTGTGCAACGCGGTCACGAGTTGGCGTCCGGCGAGGGCGACGCCGAGTTGCTGCTGATCAACACCTGCAGCGTCCGGGCCAAGGCCGAACACAAGGCGCTGGGCAAGCTCGGTTTGACGACCGCGCCCAACAGAAGCAAAACCCTGCGCCTCGTGGGCGCGTTCGGCTGCATGGTCGAACGGCTCGGCCCGCGCCTGTTCGACAAGCTGCCGAACCTGGATTTCGCGGTGGGCACCCATCGGTTCCGGGCGCTGCCGGATATCGTGGATCGCGTACTGGCCGGGCCGGAAAAAATTCTCGCCGTCGGCGAGAATCCGGACGGCGAGCATGCCGTTTCCGAGCACGCCGTCCTGGGCGTGTCGGCGTTTGTCAACATTCTGTTCGGCTGCAACCGCGGATGCTCCTACTGCATTGTCCCGACGGTACGCGGCGGCGAAATCAGCCGGCCGGCCCGCGAGATTCTCGACGAGCTGCGCGAGCTGGCCGCGCGTCAGGTTCGCGAAGTCACCCTGCTCGGACAAAGCGTCATGGCGTACGGCCGGGCTCAAGCCGTGTGGGAGGCCGCCGACCGATCTCCGGGCGGATATCAAGAACCGTTCGCGCGTCTGCTCGAGGCGGCCGCCGAGATCGAGGGCCTGCGGCGCATACGCTTCGCGTCCGGCCATCCGTCCGGCTGCACGGCCGAACTGGCGCGCGTCATGGGCGCCGTCCCGAAACTGTGCCGGCATCTGCACCTCCCGCTGCAGTCCGCGTCCGACCGCATCCTCAAGATGATGCGCCGCGGCTACAGCGCCGACGATTATCGGCGCGCCGTCGCGCGCCTGCGCGAGACCGTGCCCGATATCGCCATAACCACCGACATCATCGTCGGGTTCCCCTCCGAAAGCCCGTCCGAGTTCGAGGCCACCCGCGCGTTCATGGACGAGATCGGGTTCGATAACGCCTTTATCTTCAAGTATTCGCCGCGGCCCGGAACCCCGGCGGCCGGATGGCCGGACGATATCGCCATGGACGAGAAGATTCGCCGCAACAAAACCCTGCTTCAGGATCAGAATCGCCGAACGTTAGCCGTCAACGAGGCCATGATCGGTCGAACGGCGGATGTGCTTGTCGAAGGGGTCAGTCCCAGAAATCCCGACCGATGGACCGGCCGCACCTCCGGTAACAAAATCGTGGTTTTCTCGCCGGAATTCGATATGCGAAAGGGCGATATGATTCGCGTCCGCATCGCGCGCGCCATGCCGCAAACCCTGTATGGCGCCGTGGAAGGCAGTCCGTGCGAGGTGGAACGCTGAACATGCGTTCGCAGGAAGCGACCGACAGAATGTCGGTCCTACGTAGGTTGGACTTTCAGTCCGACCCGGGGAGAGGCGACCGACAGAATGTCGGTCCTACGTAGGT
>SLMC01000244.1 GCA_007133745.1 Kiritimatiellia bacterium | reverse complement strand
TTGTGAGTGTGTGAGTGCGTGAGTGTGTGGGTGAAAACTCACATACCCACGCACTTGGGTTGCGGGCGTCAGCCCCCCTTGTAGTAGGAGCTAGAGACTAGGGACCAGGGACTAGGGACTAGGGACCAGGGACCAGGGACCAGGGACTAGAGACTAGGGACCAGGGACTAGGGACTAGAGACTAGGGGCTACTGATCACTTGAGTTGCGGCCGAAGGCCGCCTTGGATGAAGGCGATGGCGCAGAGAGGACTTGAGCGGTGCAACTGAGCGAGATACGCAAGGAGTTGCGGTTCAACGGCGAATTGCTGAACCTGATCGAGACGCTCAAGAACATTGCCGGGTCGCAGTATCATCTTATGGAGAAGGAGAAGGAGCGGTTCGCGGAGTTCATGGACGCGTTCGCCGGTTTTTTCCGCGTGGTGAACTTGGTGGACGTGGACGATCCGCTGGTGCGCGTGGTCTCCGATACGCTTGGAATCGTCGTGGTCACGTCCGATTCCGGGTTCATGGGCGGGTTGAATCAGGGGGTGCTGAGAAAGGCGCTCGAAGTGCAGGGGACGCTGCCGAACGACAAGACGGCGCTGGTCGTGGTGGGCGACAAGGGCGCATCGACCTTGAGCGACCAGGCTCGCGAATTCAAGTTTTTCCCCGGTATCGACCGCGAAAAAATTTACGAGTCGGCGGTGGCGATCAAGACGCATATCGTGGACGAGGCTCTGGCGAGACGGATGGGACGGGTCGTCGTGGTGTATCCGCGTCCGTTGTCCTTTTCCTCGCAAATGATCGAGGTGGCGGAACTGCTGCCGTGCGGCAAGCTGTTCGACGTGGACGCGGCAAGCGACGTGTCGCAGCATGGCGCGGGGAAGGGGTTTCTGGCCCGGTCGGTCGGGGTTGTCGTGGAGTCGTCCTATTCGGACATGGTCGAATATCTGGCGGGCATGTGGGTGACCTCGCGGCTGTTCGAGATTTTCGAGGATTCCAAATTGGCGGAGTTTTCCGCCCGCGCCATGCATCTGGAGGGCAGCTTCGAGAAAGTGGGGAAGGAGCATAAGCGGGTCAAGCATTTGGCGTTCAAGGCCTCGCACGAGCTGATCGACAAGGGCATGCGCGAGAGCTTTTCCGCGACGAAAAGCAAGCGCGGCAAAGCCAAGCGTTCCGCCTCCGCGCGGGCCAGGGCGTAGCGGAAAACGTTGACAAAGCTGAACGAACCCGATTAACGTTGGATGAATGAAAACACTTGACGAAATTATTGAACGGGCCACGCCGTTGTTGCGGGAGCACGAAGGGATTGCCGCCGCCTACGTTCTGGGTTCCGCCGCGAGCGGCGCCTTGCGCGCCGACAGCGACATAGACATCGCGCTACTGCCCGTTCATGGCCGGCGACTGTCCTTGCAAGACCGTTTGGATCTGTCGGCCCGACTGGAAAACGAGCTGGGCCGGCGCGTGGATTTGGGCGAAATCAATGCGGGCAACCCGATTTACGCCAGCGAGGCCATTCTCAAGGGACGCCGATTCTTTGCGAGGGACTCCGAAGAGACGGCCGCAACGGAAACGCGCCTGCTTGGCAACTATCTCAGTTTGAGGGAGGACCGCAAAGAGGTCGAGGAGGCTTATCGTGTTGCCTGACAGCGTGAGTTTCAACAAGGCATCTATTGTCGAACGCTGCATCCGACGCATGCGCGAGGAATATGCCGCCGACCCGGATCTGGCCAATTACACTCATGTGGACGCGCTAATACTCAATATCGAACGCGCCTGTCAGGCGGTCATAGACTTGGCCATGCATGTTGTGGCGGATCGGCATTTGGGTGTTCCCAAAAGCAGCGCCGAGGCGTTTGTTTTTTTGCGTGAAGCGGGCATGCTTGATAGAGCGCTTGCGAATCGATTGGCCGCCATGACCGGGTTCAGGAATGTCGCCGTTCATCAATATCAGGACATCGAGCCCGAGATTATCCACGCCATAGTAAGCGAGATCTGGAAGGATTGGGTGGCGTTTTGCGCGGCGCTTGGTCTTGAAATTTCGCCATAAACGAGAGGGAGGAAGCATCATGAGCGATACGACGAATGCCGAGGCGCCGGCGGCGTTGAAGAAGGGCAAGGTAGTGGCGGTGCAGGGGCCGGTGGTGGACGTGAAGTTCACGGCGGTCGAGGACATGCCGGATCTGCACGAAACGGTGCATGCGCGCACGTTCGACAAGCGCGACATCACGCTGCTGGTGGCCGAGCATCTGGAAGGAAACATTGCGCGCTGCGTGGCGCTGGCATCGACCGGCAACTTGCAGCGCAACGCCGTGGCGACATCGTCCGGCGGCACGCTGACCATTCCGGTGGGCGAAGAGCTGTTCGGCCGCATCGTGAACGTGATGGGCGAGCCGATCGACGGCAAGGGCCCGATTACGACCGAGCGGCGCATGCCCATTCACAAGGACGTTTCGCGCGTGGCGGTGAACATGGACCACCTGAAGGGCGCCAAGACCGAGGTGGTGGAGACGGGCATCAAGGTCGTGGATTTGCTGTTTCCGGTCGTGCGCGGGTCCAAGACGGGCGTGATCGGCGGGGCCGGCTGCGGGAAAACCGTTCTGATCATGGAGCTGATCCACAACATCGTGGAACAGCACGAGGGCGCCTGCGTCTTCACGGGAATCGGCGAACGCATTCGGGAAGGCAACGAGCTGTATTTCGAGTTCGAGCAGGCGGGCATCCTGAACAAGCTGATGATGGCCTTCGGTCAGATGGACGAGCCGCCCGGCGCGCGGTTCAACGTGATCCTGACCGGCATCACGCTGGCCGAATACCTGGAATCGACCGGCCGCGAAGTGCTGTTGTTCATGGACAACGTGTTCCGGTTCGTGCAGGCGGGCGCCGAAATTTCCACGCTACTGGGCCGAACCCCTTCGGAAACGGGGTATCAGCCCACGCTCAGCTCCGAGGTGGGCGACGTGCACGAGCGCATCAAGGGCTCGGTCTCGGCGTTCGAGGCCGTGTACGTGCCGGCCGACGATCTGACCGATCCCGCGGTTGTCGCCATCTTCAGCTACTTGGACGCGGTCATGGTGCTGTCGCGCGAACGGACGCAACTGGGCCTGTATCCCGGAATCGACCCGCTCGTATCGTCCTGCTCCAATCTCAATGCCACCATTGTGGGGCAGCGTCATTTCGATTTGTCCCAGGAAATGCTGCGTATCCTGACCAAATACGACGAGCTGCGCCGGATTGTGGCGGTGATCGGACTGGACGAGCTGTCCAAGGCCGACCGTACGCTCTACGAGCGGGCGCGCAAGTTGCAGAACTTCATGACCCAGCCGATGTTCGTCGCCGAATCCTATGTCGGGAAAAAGGGCGAATACGTCAAGCCCGGCGAGATGCTCGACGGGGTGGAGATGATCATCGACGGACGCATGGACGGGCGGCGCGAAGAGGACTTGTACATGATCGGGAAAATCGAATGACGCGTATCGAGGAACAACTGATGCGTCGCGGACTCCTTTCCGAGACCGAGAGCGAGCGGGCCCGGGAAACGGCGGCCCGTACGCACCGTTCGCTGCAGGAGGTCTGGGTCGCCGACGGGTTCGTGTCCGAACAGGATGTCCTGGCCGTGCAGGCGGAGCAGTACGGTCTGCCGCTGGTGCGGCTGGACGAGCTGGTCCTGACCCCGGCCGCCGTGGCGGCGGTGTCCGCGAAGCTGGCGTCCCATTACGGGGTGATGCCCGTCGCGCTCGAGGCCGGGGTCTTGACGCTGGCGGTGTCCAATCCGCTGAACCTGGCGTCCGTCGAGGATATCGAGGCGACGCTGGGCTATCGCGTGGAGCGGGTTCTGGCCTGTCGGTCGGACATCCTCAAGGCGTTGCGTCAACACTACGGGGTGGGTGCGGATACGGTGGAACGCATCCTGGCCACGTCCGCCGACGCGATTCAGGTCGCGCCGCTGGAAGAGTCGCACGATCTCGAAAAACAGGCCGAAGACGCCTCCGTCGTGAAGCTGGTGAACCAGTTGCTGCAGCAGGCCATTGCCGACCGGGCCACCGACCTGCATTTCGAGGTGAACCGCGCCGGCATCGCCGCCCGGCGCCGGATCGACGGCACGCTGTACGATACGCCTGTTTCCGGCAACATGAAGCTGCTCTACCCGGCCATTGTCTCGCGCGTGAAGCTGATGGCGGGCTTGAACATTGTCGAACGGCGCCTGCCCCAGGACGGACGCGCGCGGGTGACGGTCGGCCGGCAAACCTACGATCTCCGCGTTTCGATCGTGCCGACGCTGCACGGCGAGGATGTCGTCATCCGCATTCTGCCGTCCGCCATGCTCTTCAATCTCGATACGCTAGGTTTTTCCGAGCGGCACCGCGCCATGCTCGAGGAACAGATCGCCGCGCCGCACGGCATCGTGTTCGTGACCGGCCCGACCGGCAGCGGCAAGAGCACGACCCTCTACGCCTGTCTGAGCCGACTCAACAGCCGCGACCGCAAAATCATCACGATCGAGGATCCGGTCGAGTACGAATTGAGCGGCGTGACCCAAACCCAGATCGCGCCCAAAATCGGCCTGACCTTCGCCCGCGCCTTGCGCAGCATGCTGCGGCACGACCCGGACATCATGATGGTCGGCGAGGTGCGCGACCGGGAAACCGCCGAAATCGCCGTGCAAACCGCCATGACCGGGCATCTGGTGCTGAGTACGCTGCATACCAACGATGCCGCCGCCGCCGCCGCGCGGCTGATCGATATGGGCATCGATCCCTATCTGATCGCCTCTACCGTGCGCATGTTCATCGCTCAACGGCTTGTCAGGCTCGTATGCGAGGTCTGCAAGGAATCTTACGAAACAAAAGACGGACGCCGTTTCCGCGGACGCGGCTGCCGCGCATGCAACCAGAGCGGATTCAAGGGCCGTATCGCCATCGCCGAGTTTCTGCCCATGAAAGAAGATGTTCAGTCCCTTGTTCTGCGCAAGGCGTCCGCACCCGAAATTCGTCGTCAAGCCAATGCGCTGGGCATGAAGACCCTGGCCGAAGATGGCGAAGACAAGGCGGTTCAGGGGCTGACCACCCCCGAGGAAGTCATGCGCGTGACATGCCTCTGAGGACCGCGGGCGGTGGCTAGGGGCTAGGGGCTAACGCCTCCTTGTGGAGCGTTGAAAGTGGAACGTGCGTTCGTGTGAACACTTAGTTGCCACACTTAGTCGAACCGCTTAGTCGATCTTCAGAAACTACGAAATGCGCGAAAGAACGCGAAAAAAAGAGTTTTGAACAGAAGGCAACGAAGGCGGAAAGTCCTTAGTCCTTGGTCCTTAGTCCTTAGTCTGGAGTAAAGAAAGCCCGCTAATCACGCGAATGGACGCGAAAGAAGAAGACTTTTTAACCACGGAAAACGCGGAAGACGCGGAAGGGGAATGTAGAAGGTGTGTTCGTATGTTGGTGTGTTCGTGGAAGAGGGGAGAGGAACGTGTGTTCGTGAGTTGGTGGAGCGGCTCGGCTCTTGACATGCATAGCTTTAGCGGCGCCTGTTGCCGAGCCGGAAGAGCCCGCCGCGGAACAGGCTTCGCAAGGCCTTCGCCCTGTCAGGAGCGCGTCCGCGCCGGCACGGAAGAGCCGCTCGGACGTAGGGCGGACTTTCAGTCCGCCCATCAGGAGACCGACTGAAAGTCGGTCCTACGGCGCAGGCGAAACGCCGTGCACGAGAAGCGCGGAAGGGGAAAGGGAGCGTGGGTCCATCCGCAAGCTGCGCATGCTGGAGGATGAATTCGTGGAGCGGCTCGGCTCTTGACTGGGCATAGCTTTAGCGGCGCCTGTTGCCGAGCCGGATAACTCGTGTGTTTGTGGAAGAGGGAAAGGCATGGCCGGCGGGATCGTGATCCGTAATCGCGCGCCTCGGCGTAGCTCGGAGAGCGAAGTCGGGTCGCCCGCTATCGTCCACCGTCTCTTCGTTCTTTCCGGTGAACGATAGCGGGGTACGATGTGGAACAGTTGGGGCCGGTTGAGTTTGCGAGGCGGTTCTCGTAGGAAAATGAAATGGCACATTCGCACAGCGCACCGTGCCGCCCGTCGGCCTTGTGCCGGTGGAGGCAAACGTTGAGGGGAGAGGCGCTGCGTCCTCCTCTCTCAACTTCCTTCACCACCGGCGCAAGGCCGGCGGGATCGAGAATCGGCCGGGACTTCGCCCGGCCGAGGCGTAGAGCGTGAGGCAGGAGGGACGGCGGGCATGCCGGTGTTTTCGTACAAGGCTAAGCAGGGTCCCGACCGTCGGGTAGAGGGCGAAATGGAGGCGGAGTCGGAAGCCGCCGTTCTGGCGCGTCTGGAATCCATGGGGTGCAGCCCGCTACGCGTTCGGGAAAAGGAGACGGATCGGGGCGGAGGCCGACCGCGTCGGCTCGGGCGGGTCGGGCGCCGCGACGTCACGCTTTTTTCGCGGCAGTTGGCCAGCTTGCTCCGCGCCGGCGTGCCCATTCTGCGGGCGTTGTCCATCGTGAGCGAACAGACGGACAACCGCCGGTTCCGCAAGGCGATCCAGGCCATGGCCGCCGCCATACGGGACGGCAAGGCCTTTTCCGATGTCTGCGCCGATTGGCCCGAACTGTTTTCGCCGCTGTACACGAATATGGCGCGGGCGGGCGAATCGGCCGGCGCGCTGGACGATGTCCTCGCGCGGCTGGCCGACGAGCGCGAGAAGGACGAGGAATCGCGCCGCAAAATTCAGGCGGCGCTCGCCTATCCGGGCCTGATTCTGGCGGTGGGCGCGGCGACGGTGTTCGTGCTGCTGGCGTTTTTCATGCCGCGTGTCGTGCGGCTGTTCGACGGGTTCCGACAGCTTCCCCTGCCGACCCGCATCCTGATCGCCATCACCGATTTTATGGGAGAATACTGGCATTGGCCCCTGTTGCTGGCCGTTCTGGCTGCGGCGATTGTAGCGCGCCTGTCCGCCATGGAGAAAGGGCGCCTTTTCATGGATCGCCTGCGGCTGCGCATACCGGCGCTGCGCCATTTCGTGCTGGAGGCCGACATGGTGCGCTGCGCCCGCACGCTGGCGCTGCTGTTGGACGCGGGCATCCCGATCAACCGCGCCTTGCTTCTGGCCGGCGACACCATGGCCAATACCGCGTTGCGCGAGGAGCTGGAGACTGTCCGCATCGGCGTGGTGCAGCAGGGCGGGGCCTTGGCCGACGGCTTCAAGGCGTCGCGCTTTTTCCCGCCGCTGGCCGCCAATATGGTGGGGGTCGGCGAAGAGACCGGCCGCATCGAGGAAACGCTGCGGGAACTGGCGACGTTCTACGAGAAACAGATTGAATATCGCGGCAAATGGGTCGGTTCGCTGCTGGAACCGATCTTGATTCTCGCCGTCGGCGGCGTGGTCGGCTTCATCGTGGCCGCCATGCTGCTGCCCATTTTCGAAATTGGCACGGGCCTGTGATTTTGAACAGAAGGCAACGAAGAGCGTGGAGCGTGGAACGTGTGTTCTTGCGTTGGTACGTTTGTAGGTTCGTGGATGAATGAACCACGGAAACGCGGGAAGAGGGCGTGTGTTCGTGGGTTGGTACGTTCGTGGAAGAGAGAAGAATTTTTCTGCCACGGAAAACGCGGAAAGCGCGGAAGGGGAATGGGGGGGGGCGTGCGTTCGTGGAGCGGCTCGGCTCTTGACAGGGCATAGCTTTAGCGACGCCTGTTCCCGAGCCGGAAAGGCCGGACGCGGAACAGGCTTCGCAAGGCCTACGCCCTGTCAGGAGCGCGTCCGCTCCGCGTGGAGATGGAGGAAGGGCCGCTCGGATGCAAAGGTGGAACGTAGGGTGGACTTTCAGTCCGCCTATTAGCGCCTTAATCACGCCGTCCTGCCGAAAATAACAAGAAATTGGAGGCGTGATTGTTTGTGAGTGTGTGGGTGCGTGAGTGTGTGGGTGAAAACTCACATACTCACAAACCCACATACCCACACACTTGGGTTGCGGGCGTCAGCCCGCCCTGTAGAAAAACTTTGTTTCGCGCTTTTCGCGTGTTTCGTAGTTGCTCTTATATGAGGTGTTTCCAAATCGAACATTGAACATTGAACATCTGAACGGGAGGAAGCGTTGTGAAACATGGACGACAGGCGTTTACGTTGATCGAGCTGATGGTGGTGGTCATTATCATTGCGGCTTTGGCCGGCATGGTGCTGCCGCGCCTGATGCCGGCGTCCGACGCGGCGAAGCGCCGGATTGCCCGGCACGATATCGCGAACATCGAGCTGGCGGTCAAGTTGTACCGCCTGCACATGAACCGCTATCCGACATCGGAGGAAGGGCTGGCCGTTCTGCTGGCGCCCCCGGCCAAATCCAAGGATTGGACCGAACCGTTTATCGATCGGCTCCCGATAGACCCCTGGGGCCACCCCTATCGCTATCGGCATCCGGGTACGCGCGGGAACGAGCCCTTCGACGTGTGGTCCGTCGGACCCGACGGTCGGGACGGGAGCGAGGACGATGTCGTCAGCCGACACGAGGAGTGAGAGCGTGGAACGTGGGTTCGTGCGCTCGT
>SLMC01000284.1 GCA_007133745.1 Kiritimatiellia bacterium | reverse complement strand
TTTTTTCTTTTTATTCCTCTGCGAACATTCGTATTAGACGGCTTGATTTCGTGAATACATCAAATCGGCCTTTTCAACCCTTTTACCTGGGTAAGAAGAGCACGAAGTGATTTTCTTGTCTGAAGGAAACAATAATTTTTGTTGCGGCTTTGCCGCGCTGGGTTCTTCGTGGTGAATGAACTGCTGTTTTCAGGTTGAAAAAGCATGGCGCATATTTCCCGGAAAGCCGCTATGGCTGTTCCGTGGAGAGGATGCGGTCCGACCGGAAATACACGACGAGCCGCTGGCCCCGCTGCAGCCAATAGGTCCAGATATGATGGTCCAGATCGGGCGTCCGATGTCCGGGCGGATAGCCGTAGGCCATCAGAACGGCCGGCTTGCTCATGTCGCCCCCCAGCGTGCCTTCCCGGACATGACGCTGTTCGTCGGGCGTCAAGGCATGAAAAGCGCCGCCCTCATTCATGACATTCCTTTCGGAAAATAGCCGGTCGAACAGCTCGTCCAGCAGCACGTTGCTGTAGCGAAGCAGGTGCACGACCGTATTCCGCTCCGTTTCGCCCTCCACGACAAAGCCGATCAGCTCGTCGCCGTACGACTCGATGGTCACGGGCGTGCCGACGGGAATCATCGGACCTTCATGATAGTTGATGGAATAGATGCGCGTCGGATCCGCGCGCCAGATGTTGACGGCGGTGAAATACGTCTTGCCGACCGGATTGAACGCGAGTATTTCTTCGCTTGCTTCGCCTGCCGAAGGAAAATCCCGGACAACGCCGTCGGTTAGTTTGCCGTCGGGGCCGAAATCCACATGCACCATGGCACGGCGGTCCTGCCAGTAGGTCCAGCGATTGTCCGACAGATCGGGCGTCCGATGCGTCGGCGGATAGCCATAGGCCATGAGCACGGCATCGCGACGCATGCCGGGCACGAGCGTGCCCTGATCGATCGCCTGACGCTCGGCATCGGTAAACGCGGCGTAAGGCGTTTGCGGGCCTTTCGGATCGTCCTTGGAAAACATGCGATCGAACAATTCCTCGAAAGCGACGCGGGTATGACGCCGCACATGAAACAGGGTCATCAGTCCGGTGGCCTCGTCGAGAAAGGTCATTTGCGGATCCTGCAAGGCCAGTATTTTCACCGGAGTTCCTGCGGGAATCCTTCCTCCGCGATGGAAGTTGGTGGTCGGGATGCTGCGCGGGTTCTCGTACCAGATATTGACCCGCGTATAATAGGTTTGCCCCAATCGGCTTTCCAGATTCGCTTGCGGCGCTCGACGCCCCGAGACGCTTCCGGCCAACAACAGACACAAGCCCAGGCATAATCCTCTTTTCATCGTGCTTCCTTTCCGCCGCCCGACGCGGCATGGTTCATTCTGTATCCGGCGCTTTTGCGTCGCATGACTTCTGACATCTGTCCTCTGACCTCTGGTTTGCGGGCAAAGCCCGCCTTAAGTCAATAGCCTCGCAGCTCGGAAATTTTCCCGTCCGCATCGAACGTCACGCGAAACGGCCGTCTTCGGGTTATCCAGTAAATCCAAGTTGCGTCCTCCGTCGAGGCCGTTCTGTGCGGGGGGGGATATCCCGCCGCCATGAGCGTGGCGGTCCGGCTCATTCCGACCGCCAGCGTGCCGTCTGCGATGTTGCGCTGCTCCAATCGGCTCATGCGATGGATGGCCGCTTCGGGCGCCAAGGGGTCGCTGTCGGAGAAATAGCGTTGGAAAAACTCGTCGATCGATAGTCGTTGTCCGTATTTGTCGCGCAGGAAGACGAAGTCGCCCCGGCCTTCCGCGGAAAAGGCGATACGGTTCCCGTCCGCGGAGCGAATGGTGACGCGCGTGCCGATCGTCAGCATTTCGCCTTCGTGCAGATTCAACGAGGCGATTTCGTTTTGGGCGTCGAACCGCATGTTGGCCTGGACATAATAGGCCTTGCCGACCGCGGCGGAGGCCTTTTCCGGTTGCGCCCACGCGACGGCTTCCCAGCCGATCATGAAAGCGCATGCCAACATTCCAATGTTCCGGGGTTTCAACATTCTGTTTCTTTTCCTTTCAATACGGTCGCCGTTCTCGTCAGCCGATACCCTGTTTTCATATTGTTCATTCAATTTTCAGCAGGATCCTGCCGGATCATGACAACGGATTCGGCCATGCGCTCTTTGAGTTGGGCCGTTGTCAAGGCGGGCGCTTTGTCATCGCGCCGCACAATGCGTTCGCGGACGGGCGTAGGCAGCGCCGGTTCGACAAGGCTGGCTTTCAAAACGAATGTCGTTCCGGGCAGCACGGAGCCCGGCGGCGCGACGGCGTGGATGATTCCGTTCAGGCTGTCGGACACGAGTCCGATCCACGCGCCGGTTTCGTCCAGCGCCGGGCTGCCGGAATAGCCGCCGCCGATCGGCAAGGCCAATTGCATGTGCCGGGTGTCCTCGCTGAGACCCGTCAAGTCCAGAATGGTTCCCTCCCTCGCCTGAACGTCCGGCGTGGCCTGGCCCGTGGCAGGGTCCACTACGAATCCCAAACAAACGATACGCGCCCCGCGCCGGAGCAAACGGTCCGACCCGATCGGAACGCCGTCGGATTCCAGTCCGTCGGCGCGCAACAGGGCCCAGTCGTTGCCCGGATCGCTTCGGACCACCTCCGCCGCATGTTCCGCCCCCGAGACGGTGCGCACCGTCAAGCGGGATCGGTCCTTGATCAGCGCCGCCGATGTTACGACATAGCCGCCGTTCGCCACAACCACGCCCGTGCCCAGCACAGTCAAATCCCCTGCAGGCGGCACAACGGGACTGTCGTCCGCAGGCGGAACGACGTGCGCCTCAATGTCTTCCTTTTCGACATGCGGCGCGACGGGCGTCCGGCTTCGGTCGGGAACCGGCTCGGTTTTGAGGTCGAAGAAAAGCACGCGGTCGTGCATGTCCATGAGGCGCGCGGCGGAAAGCGTTTCGTTCCGAGCATGAAACGTCCCCTGCTCGGGCGTCTCGGTTTTGCCCGTCAAGGTCGTTTCCTTGCCGTTTCTCTGGACCACGACGGTCAGCGGGGCGCCGAATCCGACCGAAGCGATAATCTCGGCGCATTCCGATTCGTTTCGAACTTGCGCCCCGTTGATCGAGAGTATGCGATCGCCGGACCGCATTCCCATTCGGTGCGCCGTCGAAAGCGGCAAAACGTTTTTGACGACAATCGTATCGCCAACCGCCGCGCCTGCCGAGGGGGCGCTGGCCAGGACGCCGAACCGGGGCGCGTCCGGCCGGGCCGGCACGGCGCGAAACGTGTGCAGGCGTTGCGGCTGGGAAGGATCGACGGTTACCGTCAGCATGCAGGGCGTTTTGCCCCTGAATTGGCCTTCGCTTTCCACAACGGCGCCGGGCGGATCCGAGACGGCGAACAGCCGAATGGTGTGCGGGAGCACAGCGTCGTCCGCCTGAAACAGGCGGCCGTCGCGAAACACGAGTTGCGTACGGGTTCGTCCGGTCCAGTACGTCCAGACATCCGATTCCAGGGAACGCGTACGATGCGAAGGCGGATAGCCATAGGCCATGAGCACGGCCTCGCGTGTCATGCCGCCCCCGACCGTTCCCTTTTCGATATGGGCGACGGTGTCCGGCGGCAGCCGGTCGAGCGCCCCGCCCGGCGCCCAGGGGTCTTCTCGGGAAAACGTGCGATGAAACAAGTTGTCCAGTGTTCCTTCCGTGTGCTTGGCCACATGCGCCAGGGCGTATTCGCGATTGGACGGATCGACAAAGCGAATGGCGCGCATGCCGCGGTCGACAATCCGCACCGGCGTACCGACCGGCAGCATGTCGCCACGCAGATAGTTCGTGGACGGAATTCGCTGCGGATTGACATAGCGAATGTTGACTTGCGTGTAATAGACGGGACCCGTGGCAGTGGCAAAGCGGGGCGCCTCCGTGGTGGCGCACGACAGGCCCCAGCCCAGCGCCAATGTCAGCGCGAGCATCCGGAATGCCGCTGCACGGTACGGCGTTGTTTTCAGGGGCGCGATTGGATTGACCAGTTTATTCATTGCGGGGTCTCCTCGCGAATAAAATTTTCCAGTTCGGCTTCGAATTCGTCCAGTTTGGTTTTGTCCACATAGTCCATGAAAGGATGATGCCGCCTCGTCTGCCGCACCCAATCCAGCAATGCCGGCCACTGTTGTTCCACGCCCCGGCGACTCTGAAGCCGCTGGAGCCGGCTCGTCAGGCGCGGGTTGCACAAAGCCGCAACGGCTTCGCGTTCGCGATTGGCGTTCAGAAACGTCACAACCTCCGCCAGTTCTCGCTCTAATTCCGCGGACAGCGCGACCGTCGTTTTGAAACGGACGAGCGATACGCTATCGGGGCGTATCGACAGCCGGTCCGGCAGCGGCTGTCGCCAGCGGGCAGGCTCGGTTCCTTGCTGCCGCAAAGCGAATTCCGCGTCCAAACTGTCCAAATGCAGGCGACCGGCAAGATCGAGCAGCGGATTTCGGTCGCGGACAATGCGTACCCGCAGCCGCAGCGCGCTCCAATGGCCCGCGACCGCGCTCTCCGCGGCGGGCAAGGACCGGGCTTGACGAGGAAGTCCTTCGTAAAGCGCAAACACCGCATCCCGCACTCTGCGCTGTTCAAGCAAATCCAGAACAGGCGTCACCAGCGCTGTCATGCCGGTCGGCGGATCGGTCGCGGTCTCGGCCGGCCTCGGTCTTTCCGCAACAGGATGCGTTACGGGCTCGGTCGAATCGGGAACGGGAACATCGGTTGCGGCGTCGGCCATGTCATCGGCCTCGGGGTCGTCGTATGGAGACGGCGGCGTAACAGGCGGTTGCGCCAGCGCCGCCTGTTGATCTTGCGCGTTTTTCTCCAGTGCGGCCAGCGCCTCGGTGTTGAAAAAGCCTGCCGTCTTCAACTCGGCGACCAGAGTCAGCGTGCGAGTCAACCGCGCCTTCTTTTCGCCGGGTTTGGCCGCCCGGTCCGCATAGTTCTTGAGCGTGCTTAGCAGTATGCGTTCCGTTTCGTGCCAGGAATCGGCTACGGTCTTGCGGGCGAACACGGCCGGTGCGCGACATTGCGTCAATTCGGCAAAGGCCCGCTTCCATCCTTCGGGATCGTCAGGCTTGACCGACGCGCGAATGCGGGCCAGCCGGGCCAGCGTTTCCACGACGTCCCGTTGCGTGTTCAACAGGGCGGTTAAGCGCGTCCAGGCGGCGTTCCCCAGCAAGTCTCGCGCTTCGGCCATGTTCAGCACGTCGGCGAGCGCTTGAACCGTCGTCGCGTTCCCGGCCGCTCCGATGGCCCGAGACAAATGCGTATCCATCAAACGCCCTGCTTGCAGCCAAGCTTCGCTGCGTAGCAGTCCGGCCCGCGTTTCCGCGGACATGTCGACCCCGCCCCACGCCTTCAAGGCCGGCCGCCAATCGGCAGGTTCATCGGCGGTCAAAGCCAAACGCAACGTTTTCAGCGCGGCGTTCGCCCTGAGGGTTTCCGCGTCGCTCTTGCGGCTTTGGTCGTGCGCCTTGGCCGTGTTGGCCAGCATCCGATCGAACGACGTGTCCTGCAAAGGCGGAGGGATGGCCTCGATCGTTTTTTTCAGCGCCTCGAACGCGAGATGACCCTGCGCGTAATCCGAAGCGCCATAGGCCTGAACCGCCCGCTCCGCATGATGTCGAGCCGGAATCGCGCAGGCGGCCACAATGGCCAAACGCGCTTTTTCGGTTTCGTCGGGCGTCCACCGGCCTTTCAGATGCGTATAGAGCCGATTCAAGGCGTCGAGTTTCGCCTTGAAATCGTCGAGTTCGGCCAAGTCCGCCTGCCGGGGAAGGTTTGCGATTTCGGCATCGAGTCTGGCCTGTTGCGCTTGCGCGAGGTCCGCCACGATCCGAACGTCGGTTTCCCGGATCCAGGCGCTAAGCGTCGGCGTTTCGGCGCGAAAACGGCGAAACCAGGCATCCAGTTTGTCGGCCTGATCGAGACTGCCGGCCGCATATTCCGCCAGAGCCATGTCCCGATACTTGCCCATCAGCCGCGCTGTTTCGCCCGCCATGTGGTTCAGAACCGTTTCGCGAACCTGATCCGGCCATACGTCGGAGTTCGCATCGGCCTCCACCGCCTGCGTCCATTGACGGGCTAAAGTCTCGGCCCGACCGATATCCTCCTTGCGCAACGCTTCTGAAAACGCATCGCGCAACGTCTGCGGGAAGCCCTTGGCCATCGTGCGCAACGCCTCCCGTTCGCTTGCCCACCAAGGTTTCACGTCCGGCAGCGGCTCGATGGTTTCGTTCTGCCGCGCCTGGCTCGCAAGATTCGCCATGGTTTTGGCCGTCCCGGTCCGGAGCGCGCCGTCGGGGCCCTTGATTTTCGCTGCCGCACGGACGAATTCGAGCCGGTTTTCCATGCTCGACAGCCGGGCATGATGTTCGAGCGCATTCAGGCCCTGGAACGGCAACAGCGGCGCCACCCCGTTCCACTCGCGCGCCAGCGCGTCCGCCCGATCCTGATCGCCTGCGTCCAGGGCGTCGCGAAACGCCGCCTCGAAATTTTTCTCCAGCAGCGCCCCCTGCATCGTCAACTGACTGCGCAACGAGGCCAACTCGGCATTGTCCGGATACTGCGACTTCAAGGCCTCGCCCGTTTCGATGGCTTTCCGCAACCGTGCCGCATAGGCCGCGGACGGCTCGAAGACCAAAACGCTTTCGGTTGTCCGCCGGGTTTTTCTTGTCGCCCGCGCTTCGCCGTCGCGCAGCGACAGCAGTCCGACAACCGACAAGACCAGAAGCAGCCCGGCCGCCACCGCGCCGATCCAAAGGCCCATGCGGCGCAGCCGGTCGCGACGCATGGATGCGGCCGCGCGCACCACTTCAGCCTGGGGCACGAAAAGCGTCGCGGCTTCCTCGCCGCCGATCCGATCCTCCGCGGCGGGCTCGTCCGCTTCGAAATCCGCCAGGCCCAGCGTTTTCACGACGGCACGCATTTCCGCCGCGGACCGGAAACGCCGGCTCGGCTCGCAAGCGATCGCCTTGCGCACGATCCGCTCGACGCTCGGATGGTCGCGAAACACAGCATGATCATAGCTGATGGTCACGGCGCCGGCCGCGCGCGATTTCATGCCTTGCCACATTTCCGCCGTTTGCTTCGAGAGCCGCTCGAAAGCCGGCTTTCCTGTCAGCGCCTCGTAAAGACACAGTCCTGCGCAATAAAGGTCGGACTGTACCGATCCGCGAAAATCGGGTTCCGTCA
Organism: Kiritimatiellia bacterium; assembly: GCA_007133745.1. Lineage (GTDB taxonomy): Bacteria > Verrucomicrobiota > Kiritimatiellia > UBA8416 > SLMC01 > SLMC01. The sequence goes on along the minus strand of SLMC01000284.1, from coordinate 1,294 downwards.
CGAATTCGGGGGCCATGTATTCGGGGTTGCCCGGCATGTGGCCGCCGGTCAGGGTTTGTTCGCTGCGCGCAATGCCCATGTCGAACAGCTTGGGGACCGACGGCGGGCCGGACGATGCGGCCGGCGGCGCATAGAGATTGGCGGGCGTAATGTCGCGATGCAGAATCGGCTTGCGTTGAACCGTGTGCAGGAAATCGAGCGCGGCCAGCCAGGCGTCGAACAGTCGGCGGACCTCGGGCAGGTCCAGAGCGCCCTCCTGCTTGATACGGTTGCGCAACCCCCAACCGGGCATGCCGTCCAGAAATTCAAGAATCAGATAGTGGTCTTCGCCGTCGATCCGGTCGAGGGTCGTGAAATCCTCGTAAGCCACGATATTGGGATGGGGATATTTTTGGAGCAGACGCGCCTCGCGTCGAAACCGGGCCGGATCCAAATCGGGGAACATGCGCTTGACGGCGAAGCGCCGGTCGTCGGACAGTCTGCGGGCCTTGAACACCTCGCCGAAACCGCCTTTGCCCAAATAGGCCTTGAATTCGTACGTCTCCTTGCCCGACTCGATCCGCCGGCGCTCGATTCGGCTAAAATCGCGCAGCATCTCCTTGAAGGATCCGTACCGCTCGCTGCGGTCGATGCGCAGTGCTTTGCGGATGAAGGCGGGCGCGCCATCGTTCAGAACCCGCAAGGGCCCTCCCGCTAGCGGCAAATCCTTCTGTTTGCCGCGCTGCCATCGGTTGAGATAGGCCACCCAGCCGGATTCCCGGCTGCCCGGATAGGGGAGGCGTCCGGTCAAGGCCTTGTAGAAGCAAACACCCATGCTGAACACGTCGGATAGCTCGTCGCCCCGAAACTCGTCGCCGGCCGTCAGAAAATCCGGGGCCATGTAGTCGTACGTGCCCTTGAATCCGGCTGTGGTCGTTACCGTGCCGTCTTCCTTGCGGGCAATGCCGAAATCGATGACCTTGACCGCGCCGTTGGAGAGAAGGAAAATGTTGCCGGGCTTCAGATCGCGGTGAATGATGCCGTTTTCGCGGGCATAAGCCAGCCCTTCAAGCGCCTGTACGAAAAGGGGCTTCAGCGTCTCGAACGGCAGCCCGCGCGGATTATCCTTGAGCCGTACGCTCAAGTCCTCTCCCTCGAGGTATTCCATGACCAGACAATGGATGTCGGACGACCATTCGTCCTGGACCGTGAACGCCTCCTTGTATTCGACCAGGTTGGGATGCTTGAGTTCAAGAAAGATGCGCACTTCGCGCTCGAAACGCTCTTCGCTTTTGTCGTCGTCCCCGAATCGGCG
>SLMC01000455.1 GCA_007133745.1 Kiritimatiellia bacterium | reverse complement strand
GTAACGCGCAGCACTTCCTCGATCGTCGTGACGCCGGCCGCGATCTTGCGCAGCCCGTCCTCGCGCAGCGTGCGCATGCCCATCTCCCGAGCGCGCGCGCGCAACTCGCTGGTCGTAACTTTCTCGAAAATCATTTTCTGAATCTCGTCGTTGACCTGAAAGACCTCGAAAATGCCCTTGCGCTTGGAATAGCCCGTGAGCGCACACTGGGCGCAGCCCCGTCCGGCCAGCAGTTCCACGTTGGCCAATTGGTCGGCGGCGGGCCCCAGCAGCTTGAACTCCGCATCGGTCGGCACGCGCGGCTCCTTGCAATGCTCGCACAGACAGCGCACCAGCCGCTGCGCCATGGCCGCTCGCATCGAGGACGCCACGAGAAAAGGCTTGACCCCGATATCCAGCAAGCGAGTCACCGCGCTTGGGGCGTCGTTGGTGTGCAGCGTACTGAACACCAAATGGCCGGTCAAAGCCGACTCGATGGCGATTTGCGCCGTTTCCAAGTCGCGAATTTCGCCGATCATCACCACGTTGGGCGCCTGCCGCAAAATCGAACGCAGCGCCGCCGAGAATGTCAACCCGATGTCCTCGCGAACCTGAACCTGATTGACGCCGGAAATCTGGTATTCCACAGGGTTTTCCACCGTAATGATCTTGGTATCCGGCCGATTGATCTGCTGCAAACAGGCGTAGAGTGTCGTGGTTTTACCCGATCCGGTCGGTCCTGTCACCAGCAAAATCCCGTCCGACAGCCCGATCAAACGCTCGAACGTTTGCTGGTCGTCCGCGAAAAAGCCCAGGGCCGGCAGGCCGAGCGCCAAATTCTGTTTATCCAGAATACGCATCACCACCCCTTCGCCGTGGGTGGCCGGCACGGTGCTGACGCGCAAATCAAGCTCGCGCCCCTGGATATTCACCTGGATGCGGCCGTCCTGAGGAATGCGCTTCTCGGAAATTTTCATGCCGGCCATGATTTTCAAGCGACTGATAATGGCCGCCTGAAGCCGTTTTGGAGGGCTGTCCACCTCGTGAAGCACCCCGTCGATGCGGTAGCGGATTCTGAACCGCGTTTCCAGCGGCTCGAGATGAATGTCGGACGCGCTATTGCGAAACGCCTCCAGAATCACCAGGCTGACCAGCTTGATAATCGGCGCGTCCGTTTCGGTGGTGTCCGCCGCCTGAATGATGCTGTCCATGCCGGTCATGGATACATCCACCGCATCGTCGCCGATCTGGCCCAGCATTTCCTCCATGCTGGTTTCGGCCGCGTAATAGGTGTCCAGCATCACCTTGATTTCATCGCGCGTGGCCACCATGCTCTCCACGTGACATTTGAGAAGATGGCGCAACGTGTCGACCGTGTCGAAATCCAGCGGATCGCTCAAGGCCACCGTCAGAATGTCGTCGTTGCGATGGACCGGCACGACTTTGTAGCGGCGCGCGATTTCGACGGGTATCGAATCTCTCAGCTCGGGCGTAAGCTGCACATCCTTGAGGCTGACCAGTTCCAGCCCGAGCTGATCCGCCAGAACGCCAAGCACCTCGCTTTCGTCGACAATGTTCTCGCGAACAAGCCGGTCCACAACGCTCGATCCTTCCTGTCTAAGGCCGGCGCCGCGCGCGTGCTCCACCTGTTCCGGGGTCACGACGTTCTGCTCGAGCAGCAATTCAAGAACGTATTGGTCGTTGGATGTCAAAAGCTTGCCTCTCGCCTTAAAGAATCAAACCGACGTTCTATCAAAACCGGTCGGACTTGTCACCCTCTAATATTTTTTTTAGCGCCTCGGCCGCCTTTTGCGGATGAGCGCGCCCTCGGCTTTGGCGCATAACCTGGCCGACCAGAAACTGAAGCGCCGCCGACTTGCCGGCACGGTAATCGGCCGCCGACTTGGCGTGCTCCGCAACCGCCCGCCGCGCCATCGACTCGATCTCCGATGCGCCTTCGACCTGCCCCAGCCCGTCCGCCTCCACCAGCGCGGCGGGATCGCCGCCTTTCTCGAAAAGAACGGCAAACAGAGTTTTTGCCGTCGGCATGTTGATCGCGCCCCGGTCCACCATTGCGATCAAATCGGCCAAGGCGCGCGGTTTCATGGGCGTTTCGTCGATGGATCGGCCGGTTTCGGACAGCTTCGCCAGCATCTCGGTCATCATCCAGTTCGACGACGCCTTGGGATTCGCCGACGCGCGCGCGACAGCCTCGAAATAGTCGGCCACGGCCCTGTCGGCCGTCAGCACATCGCTATCGTACTCGGGCAAGCCGTATTCGCCGCAAAAACGCCGACGCCGCGCACGCGGAAGTTCCGGCACATGCGTCTTCAAAAAAGCCTGTTCTTCATGCGAAAGCGAAATCGGCATCAGATCCGGCTCCGGGAAATAGCGGTAGTCGTGCGCTTCCTCCTTGGAACGCATGCTGGCGGTCGTACCCGACTCCCCGTCCCAACGCCGCGTCTCCATCGCCACTCGGCCGCCGGATTCCAATACGTCCGTCTGACGCCGAATCTCGTAGCGCAACGCGGCCAGAACCCCTTTGAAGGTATTGAGATTCTTGATTTCCGCCTTGGACCCAAGCTGTGTTTCGCCCTGCGGACGCAGGCTGCAGTTCACATCGCACCGGATGTTGCCCTGCTCCATGTTGCCGTCGCTGACGCCCGCATAGCGCACCATCTGCCTCAAGGCCTGAAGAAACGCGTCGGCCTCCTCCGGCGACGCGATAACCGGTTCCGTGACAATTTCCATCAGCGGAACGCCGGCCCGATTGAAATCCACGCCGCTGGCGCCGGTGAAATGCGTGCTCTTGCCCACATCCTCTTCAAGGTGAATCCGAGTCAGCGCAATGCGCTTCTCCCCGCCCTCCCAATCGATCGCCACATCGCCCCCGATGCACAACGGCTGATCGTACTGGGAAATCTGATAGTTCTTGGGCATGTCCGGATAGAAATAGCTTTTGCGGTCGAACTTGCTTCGCGCGCCGATCCGCGCGCCGACCATCAGTCCCGTCAGGACGGTCAGCTCGACCGCTTTGCGGTTGATCGAGGGCATGGCGCCGGGATAGCCCAGGCACACCGGACACACATGCGTGTTGGGCGCTTCCCCGATTTCCGCGCTGCAAGCGCAAAACATCTTGGATCGCGTTTTGAGCTGCACGTGCACTTCCAGTCCTATGCAGGCTTCGTAGGTCATACCCGCCTCTCCATCCAGCCTTGCGGACCGCCCCAGGCGTTTTCAAGCGCGGATGCCACGCCTAGAATGTTTTCCTCCTTGAACGCGGGCCCCATCGCCTGCAGCCCGAGCGGCAGCCCGTCGGCGTTCACGCCGCACGGCAGCGAGAGCGCGCAGATGCCCGCCAAATTGGCTGTCGCGGTGAAAATGTCGGCCAGATACATCTGCACGGGGTCGTCGGTCTTCTCGCCCATGCGAAACGCCGCCGTCGGAGTGGTCGGGGTCAGAATCGCGTCGCATTCCCGAAACGCGGCTATGAAATCGTTCCGTATCAGCGTCCGCGCCTTTTGCGCCGACAAATAGTACGCGTCGTAGTATCCGCTGCTCAGCACGTAGGTGCCCAGCATGATGCGACGCTTGACCTCGGGTCCGAAACCGGAGGATCGGGTCTGACAATACATGTCCAACGGGCTGATCGCGTCAGGCGCGCGATAGCCGTACCGCACCCCGTCGAAACGCGCCAAATTGGCGGACGCTTCCGCAGGAGCGACAATGTAATAGGCGGCCATTGCGTATTCCGTGTGTGGCAGGCTCACCTCGCGCACGTCGGCGCCCAGCGCCCTGCACGCGTCCACTGCCGCCATGACGGACGCCCGAACATCGGGCGCCAAACCCTCCGCGAAGTATTCCCTGGGCAGCCCCAGCGCTACCCCTTTCAAATCCTCGCGTCGACACGCATCCGGACCGGGCACGGCAACGTCCACTGTCGTGGCATCCCGAACATCCGCCCCGGCCAGAACCCCGAAAAGCCGAGCCGCATCGTCCACGCTTCGGGTCAAAGGACCCACCTGATCCAAGGAAGAAGCGAACGCCGTGAGACCGTAGCGCGACACGCGACCGTAAGAGGGCTTCAGCCCCACGCAGCCGCAAAAGGCCGCCGGCTGCCGAATGGACCCGCCTGTATCCGAACCCAGCGCCGCCAACGCCATGCCGTCGGCCACGGCGGCGGCCGAACCGCCGCTCGATCCGCCCGGCACGCAATCCGGATTCCTCGGATTCCGAGTCGGCCCGCGCGAGGAATATTCCGTCGAACTGCCCATGGCGAACTCGTCCATGTTGGTCCGCCCCAGAAATATCGCGCCTTCCTTCCGCAACCGGGCGACGACCGTGGCGTCGTACGGTGCGCGGTAGCCGTCCAGAATGCGGGACGCGCACGTGCACGTTTGGCCTTGGACATTGAGATTGTCCTTGATGGCGACCGGCACGCCCAGCATGCGACCCGTCTCGCCCCGCGCCCGTTGTTCATCGGCCGCCCGCGCCTGCGCCAGCGCCGCTTCGGCGTCCACGTTCAAAAACGCATTCACCATGGCATCGCGCGCGGCGATCCGGTCCAACAGGGCCGACACCAGGTTCTCGGCGCTCCAGTCGCCGCGATCCAGGCCCGTCAAAGCCTCGCCCAGGGTTATCGACGACACATCCATTCGCTACTCCACAATCCTGGGAACCACAAACTGGCCGTCCGCCTGTTTCGGCGCATTGGACAAGACAACCTCCCGATCCAATCCATCGACCGGCGCATCCTCCCGGAAAACATTTTCAACCGGATGCGCATGCGTTGTCGGCTCGATCCCCGCAATATCCATATCCCCGATTTTTCGGACAAACCCCACAATCCCGGCCATCTGCCCGCGAAAGACCTCGGCTTCCTCGTCCGTCAAGGCCAATCGGGCCAACATGGCCACACGCCGCACATCCATCGACTCGGCCCGCCGCGTTTCATCTTGCAGGCTCATATCTCCAACTCCAATCTACAAGTTCACAATCCGATAGACCACCCATAAAAAAACAAAGAAAACGAATGCCGACAGAACGACAGCCTTGTTGCGCTGAACTCGCTTCTCATGCCGCAACGGCCGCGCATTCCCGGAACGGGTCGCCAGATAATCCGCAATCCGCTCGTCATGCCCGCACTGCCGCGCGCGCTCCGAGCCCGATGGCCGCTCGGGCTCGGACACCGCATGCGAACGTGCCTGCACGCTCATCTCCGGCTTCGTGCCGGAACACTGTTTCGGCAGCGATTCCAGTCCCTTCTGAAGACCGGACAATTCCGTCTCTATTTTTTGAAGCCTTCTGTCCAACGGCGATTTTCTCGACAACATAAATACTGTTCCGAACGAAGCAGGCCAAGCCCGCATCGCACATATAAAATATCGGTTTTCAAACACTGTCATCCCATGGAACACCATTCCAGTATTCCAGTGTTCCAGTATTCCAACGGGAAGGGATCGCGCTGTGAAAGCTTACAGATTAAAAGACCATTGCCAATACATCGAAATCAGGAAAAGCACAATCAGAACGGCGGCGATCGGCAAACTGAAAGCCAACCCCGCCTTGAGCCAGAACCCGAACCCGCGCGGCAAAACCGCACCGCCCTCCGCCGTCGGCTCCAAAGGGCCGGCCGCAGCGTTCGACCCGGCGCTTTTATGCCAACTGCTCGCCTCGATGCGGGCCAACGCTTTCTTGTATATTGTTTTCGCGGCGTCCACCTCCGCCAGAGCGGACTCCAGTTCCTCCTTGAAATCACCGTCCACCCATTCGTCTTCGCGAATGCGTTCCAGCGCCGTCAACTGTTCAGCGAACCGTTCGCGGGTCTCCGCCAGCAGTTCCGCCATGCGCACAGCCTGCTCGCGCTCCTTCTCCAAGAGCACGACGCTGCGGGACAGCTTCTCCGTCATCTCGCGCTTGCCCCGCTCGTAGTCCTCCTGCTTCCTCGCCAACTGCTGCAATTCCTGCTTTTCGCGCTCCAACTCCGCCTGTTTCATGCGCAAACGCTCGATCTCGCCGGCCGCGCCCCCGACCTGATGCGACAATTCCGAACGCTGCCGATCCAGCCGCCCCCGCGCCGCGTCCGACAACCCGCGCTCGGATTCGGACTCGGGCCCGCCGGATCGTCCGTCGAACAAATCGCCGTTCTGCGCCGACGCGTCTTCATTCGTGTCCCTGTCGCTCATGCCAACCTCCTAAGGCGGCTTTCACCGCAATCAAAGTGATCAGTAATCAGTCATCAGCCCGGCCTCTGAGCAAGCTCAGGCTTTTCGGGAGTGAGAATATGTCAATGGTTTCAGGTTTCAGTGTTCAGGTTTCAGAAAATCATGGCATTGGGGTGCAGCATGCTAAACCCTGACACCTGAAACCCGAAACCCAAACACTGAACCTGTTCTCTCGGACAAGTGATCAGTGTCACCCCCAACATTCCGGTATTCCATCATTCCAGTACTCTACCTTGCCGGCACCGTCAGCACCTGCCCCACGACGATCGCGTTCGCGTCCTTGAGCTTGTTGATCCTCACCAAGTCCGTCACGCTTACGCCATACTGCCGCGCAATATGCGTCAGGTTCTCGCCCGTCCGCACCGTATGCGACAACGGCGAAGCGGGCTCCGGCTGAACCCGACGCTCATCGCGACGCACGTCTGCCAATTCACGCTGAACGGCCTTGAATCGTTCCTGAAGATTCGCATGGGCCTTTCTCAAGTCGGCCAGCTCGCGCTGAACAGCGGTATCGGCGGCCTGCGGCGACAGCTCGGCGACGAACGACTGACGCGCCAGGCGCATGCGATTCTCTATCAGCGCGCGCTTCTCGGTATCGGGTCGCAACTCGATATAACGCTGATAATGGTAAAGCGCGCGAACGTAATCCCTCTTCGCATCGTGAAGCAGAATGGCCAAGTTCAAACTCGCCCGCGCCATTCGTGGCTCCAAATCCAAAGCCTTGCGATACAGGTCGATCGCGTAATCCACATCGCCTTCCGCCGCCTTCGCCGCCGCCCGCCGCATCATGGGATCGCTCGCCTCGCGCGCATCCCGACGCGCGACGTCGCGTCCGCATCCGCCGCCGACCGCCAACAGAAGTAAAATCAAGCATCGAACATATCGGTCCATAGCACGCCTGCGCACAGATCTGCGCTCCAAAAAAACATCCCAACGAGTTTTGGGATGTCGGGCGCCATACTCGGCTTTGCCCCTGCCAACGTCAAGAAAAAAACAGGCGCTTGCAAACTGTTCGACAGCGCTATAATCCCATCACGGCTACGATCCGGTACGTTCCAGGGGGCTGTGGCGGAACGATGTTGCCGGATACGGCATGTCCGTTCACCGTCAATAGATCTCATTTTATCTTCGGGACGGGATTGCGCCCCAGTTTTTCAATAGGACATTTGTTTTTTCCGGATTTTCGCGATGAAGGCATAGGATGCTCTTTTACTGGCCATGGACAATCTCCGAAAAAGATGTCTCATCGGTGATGCAGCCAACGAAACCTGGCTGATCGGCAAGAGGCCCCCATCGCCGCCCGCTCGTCGGTTTCGATCACGTCGGTTTCGGCTGCCAGGCACGCACGCGATCGAGCACCGCTTCAACGGCATGGGCCTCGTCCACCGCGCCGTCGGGTTGGCCGTCGACATAAATCGCGAATTTGCCGCGACCGCCGGCCAAGGCGATATCCGCCTCGCGCGCCTCGCCCGGCCCGTTGACCCGACAGCCCATGACCGCCACAACGGGACGCGGGGCCGTCGGATGCGCGCGGCAATGCTTTTCCAAGGCTTCCTCGACCGCGTGCGCGGTCGCGCGCACGTCCACCTCGATGCGTCCGCAGGTCGGGCATGAAATCACGGCAGGGCCCGGCGCGCGCAAGCCCAGACTGCGCAAGAGTTCGAGCCCGACTTTCACCTCCAGATCCGGTGTATCGGTCAGCGACACGCGCACCGTATCGCCAATCCCCTCCGCCAGCAGAATCCCCATGGCCACGCACGAGCGCACCGTGCCCGGCAACAGGGTGCCCGCCTCGGTAACGCCCAAGTGCAGCGGATACGAGGTGCGCTCGGCCAGCGCCCGATACGTCTCGACGGTACGGCGCGTATCCGAAGCCTTGGCGGAAATCTTGATTTCGGCATAGCCGAAATCCTCGAGCATGCGCGCATGACGCAAGGCGCTTTCGACCAGCGCATCGGGCGTGGCCCCGCCATGCTTCGCCAGCAAATCCTTTTCCAGCGAGCCGGCATTGACCCCGATGCGAATCGGGACCCGACGCGGCTCGGCCGCGCGCACGACGGACCGAACCCGATCGACGCCGCCTATATTGCCGGGATTGATGCGCAACCCGTCCACGCCGGCGTCCAGCGCCATCAGCGCCAAGTCGGCATCGAAATGAATGTCCGCCACCAGCGGCAGCGCAGTGCGCGCGCGCACTGCGGCCAAGCCCCGGGCAGCCGCCTGGTCGGGCACGGCCAGACGCACAATATCGCAGCCCAGCTCCGCAACAGATTCGATCTGGCGCAAACAGGCGTCCGCATCGCGCGTGTCCGCCTTGGTCATGGTCTGCACGCTGATCGGCGC